>CAYMPU010000149.1:0-1807 GCA_964392375.1 uncultured Ohtaekwangia sp.
CGCGTCCGGCTTTGTCGGCTTCGCTGTAGGCAACGCGACTGACGCCACCTTCGGGGTTGGTACCAAAGCGGCCTAATGCCAGAATGCGTTGATCCATCCGGGTGGAATTTCCTGCCGGTGCTTTTTGACCGAAGCTACATACGGTTACCAAACAGAGCAGCAGTACAATTCGTGCTTTCATTTTTATTTCAGGTTTTCGTACACATCCCGTCCAACCAGAGTGAGTTGAACATTGATGATGGTTGGGAATTGGCAGTAGACGAGTTTAAGATAATTCTTGTTCTCCATATCCATCACGGAGTCGAAAGTGGATGCATAGCTTTCTCCTCCAGATGCCAGGATAGCATTGACCATCGCCTCAGGGCGGCCTTCAGCGACGAGCGCGGCTAATATCTTGCGTTCGATGTCTTTCACAGCGATTAGCGTTTCAGGATTGCGGCCACGCCCATACCTCCGCCGGTACAGATGGATATGAGCCCGGTACCGCTTCCTTTTTGCGAAAGCAGTTTTGCAAGTGTACTCACGCAACGGGCGCCAGTCCCACCAAAGGGATGACCGAGGGCGAGGCTTCCGCCTTTCACATTCATCTTGCTCCGGTCGATGGACCCGAGTGAGTGATCAAGACCAAGTTCTTTCTTGCAATACACTTCACTCTCCCAGGCTTTCAAGGTGCAAAGTACCTGTCCGGCAAAGGCTTCGTGAATCTCGTAATAATCAAAATCCTGAAGTTTCATGTTGTTCCGCTGTAACAGTTTGGCCACGGCAGCAGCGGGAGCCATGAGAAGACCTGCACCATGAACATGATCGACCGCTGTGGCCTGAACATCGTGTACAAATGCCTGAACGGGAAGTTGATTCTCTTTGGCGAAAGCCTCAGAGGCCAACATAACGGCTCCGGCTCCATCGGTGAAGGCAGTACTGTTGCCAGCGGTCATGGTTCCATTCTCACTCTTGTCAAAGGCGGGCTTCAAGGTTGCCAGTTTCTCCATCGTTGTGTCGGCACGAACCATCGGGTCACGCGTCACTCCTTTGAACCCGAAGACGAGGTCGTTGTAGAAACCTTCCGCATAGGCCTTGGCTGCCTTGTGATGGCTTTCCAGTGCAAGCTGGTCTTGCTCAGCGCGTGTTACACCCCACTCTTTAACCATCTTCTCGGTGTGCTGTCCCATAGACATGCCCGTACGTGGCTCAACAATGGCGGGGTAAGCAGGTGTCAGGTCGCCGGGACGGATACTGAGAATTTTGGAAAGTCGCTGCGCAAATGACTTGGCCTGATTGATATCAATGAGTTTCCAGGCGAGCGCGCGCTTCACCATGATGGGAAGGTCACTGTTGGTGTCGCTGCCGCCAGCAATTCCGGAATCAATTTGTCCCATGGCGATTTTCAAAGCAATGAGGTTGAGTGTTTCCAGACTTGTGGCGCAAGCGCGTTGTACGTTGAAGGCGGGGGTATTGGGGTCAAGATTGCTGCCGAGCACTACCTCGCGGCCGATATTCCACTCCACCGAACTCGTCATGACGGCGCCAACGGCAACATCACCCAACCGTCGACCTTCGAGGTGATACTTCTTCACCAGCTCGCTGATGGTTGCGATGAGCATTTCCTGGTTGGTGGTGCGGCTGTACTCGCGGAACGACCGGACAAAAGGAGTACGCAGTCCGCCAACGATCGCTACCCGTTGCTGATGGTTGAGCATGCTGAATGGGATTTTAAATGAGGAGGGAAGATATCAAAAATCCTCCGGATGTGGAGGATTCAGCATAAAAGCAAATGAAAGGCGGAGGGTTAGGACGCTGCCCGCATTTC
>CAYMPU010000150.1:0-38210 GCA_964392375.1 uncultured Ohtaekwangia sp.
GCCGGTGAGGGTCACTTTATCCATCCAGGCCACATCACTCACATTTTGGTGCCAGAGAATGTCGTCGTTGGCCTTGCGGACACGATCGAGCTGAAAACTCAGGTTCCTCAGTTGCTCCTGAAGGTCTTTGATTTCTTCGGATGCATTTTGGGCATGCGCGCCGACCGTGAAAAGGAGGAAAGCGATGACGTACGTGGAGGTTCTCATAGCATTGATTTTTGGTCAAGCTATCCTTTTGAGTCAATCCACGCAACAGGCTTTTGGTTGAGTGGCCAGGATCGCGGGAGACCGCAAGCAAATAAAAAAGCCCTGACAGTTTCCCGTCAGGGCTTCGTATGATTCAATCGCTTTACTTCTTCACTTCTTCGTACTCTACGTCCGTGGCGTCGCCATTCCCCTGGCTTGCGCCGGCGGAAGGTCCTGCGCCATTGGCACCCGCACCGGGTTGTGCACCACCGGCCGCGCCGGAAGCGGCATACATCTCTTGTGATGCGGCCTGCCACGCGGTGTTGAGACCGGCAAGGGCTGCCTCGATCGCGGTGAGATCCTGGCTCTTGTGTGCCCCCTTCAGCTTCTCGAGTTCTGCGTTGATCGCGCTCTTGTTGCCGTCGGAAAGTTTGTCGCCGTATTCTTTCAGTTGTTTCTCCGTCTGGAAAATCATCGAGTCGGCCTGGTTGATCTTTTCGATCTTCTCTTTCTCTTTCTTGTCCGCCTCGGCGTTGGCCTGGGCTTCCGATTTCATCTTCTGGATTTCTGCGTCGGTCAGACCGGAAGAAGCTTCAATGCGGATCTTCTGTTCCTTGCCAGTGCCTTTGTCTTTGGCGGCTACGTGCAGAATACCGTTGGCGTCAATATCGAAGATCACCTCGATCTGCGGTACACCGCGGGGAGCCGGAGGAATGCCATCCAGATGGAATCGTCCAATCGTGCGGTTGTCTTTCGCCAAGGGGCGCTCGCCCTGCAATACGTGGATCTCCACGGAAGGCTGGCTGTCGGAGGCCGTCGAGAACACTTCCGATTTTTTGGAAGGAATCGTGGTGTTGGATTCGATGAGGCGCGTCATGACGCCGCCCATGGTTTCAATGCCCAGCGATAGCGGGGTCACATCAAGCAGAAGCACATCTTTAACCTCGCCGGTGAGTACACCACCTTGTATGGCAGCGCCTACGGCTACAACTTCATCGGGGTTCACACCCTTCGAGGGCTTCTTGCCGAAGAACTTCTCCACTTCTTCAACAATTCTCGGTATGCGCGTAGAACCGCCCACGAGGATCACTTCGTCAATTTCGTTTACCGAAACGCCGGCATCGGCCACAGCCTTTTTGCAAGGTTCCAGTGTGCGCTTGATCAGGTCGTCGCAGAGTTGTTCAAACTTCGCGCGGCTAAGTTTCTTCACCAGGTGCTCAGGTACGCCGTCCACGGAGGTGACGTACGGAAGGTTAATCTCCGTCTCGTTGGAGCTGGAGAGCTCAATCTTCGCTTTCTCCGAAGCCTCCTTCAGGCGCTGGAGGGCCATCGGATCTTTGCGGAGGTCTATGTTCTTGTCGTTTTTGAACTCATCGGCGAGCCAGTTCATGATGCGCGCGTCGAAGTCGTCACCGCCCAGGTGCACGTCACCGTTGGTTGACTTCACCTCAAACACACCGTCGCCCAGTTCAAGCACGGAAATATCAAACGTACCGCCGCCGAGGTCATAGACGGCGATCTTCATGTCTTTGTTTTTCTTGTCGAGGCCGTAAGCCAGTGCGGCGGCCGTCGGCTCGTTGATGATGCGCTTTACATCGAGGCCGGCAATCTGACCGGCTTCTTTCGTAGCCTGACGCTCAGCATCGTTGAAGTAGGCCGGTACCGTGATGACCGCTTCGGTAACGGTGGTGCCCAGGTAATCTTCTGCCGTGGACTTCATCTTCTGAAGAATCATGGCCGAGATCTCCTGGGGCGTATACATGCGGTCGCCGATGCGGACGCGGACGGTATCGTTGCTGCCGCTTTCCACGGCATAGCTCACCATCTTCATTTCGCCGCTCACTTCCTTGAACTTTTTGCCCATGAAGCGCTTGATCGACTGCACCGTATTTTTCGGATTGGTGATGGCCTGGCGTTTTGCCGGGTCACCTACTTTGCGTTCGCCCTTGCCATTGTCGAGAAACCCGACAATCGATGGTGTCGTACGACGTCCTTCGCTGTTTGCAATAACCACTGGTTCACTGCCTTCCATGACGGCCACGCAGGAGTTGGTGGTACCCAGATCTATTCCAATTATTTTTCCCATAGTCGTTGTTGATGTCTTTATCCCAGCGGCAAATGTCAATGATTATGCCAAGGGATATTTGGGCAAAAGGGGGTGACAGAGTGGCAGAAAGCCCACCCTAGGGTGAGAATGAGGCCAAAAAGTCCAAATTTTGAGGGTGCCAGAACGGGGCTATTTCAGTATTTATGACTTGCCGGCTAATGCCTGCGCAAGCCATCAACTGGATGGTAAAGTTCTTTAGTCTTCTTTATTCCCTTGCCGAATCAAGGGATGAGGAGTGCAATGAAGCTAGACCATATCGGGTGGGCCTTCAGCCGATGGGAGGCTAAGCCGGTGGTCTATTTTTTTCTGCACGCGTCAATGATCTTCTTCTTGAAATCACTGTCACTCTTCAGAATGGCGTAAAAGTCTTCGATGTACTTCTTCATGGTCGTATAGTCGCGGGGAAGAAAACTCTTCTCATACTGCGCAAGTACGGCCATAACCTGAGGCTGCGCGGCCAGGTACTGCTGGCGGACTGCTTGCACTACACCTTCATTTCTACAGAACCCGCGGTAAATGCGATCGCGGATGTCGGTCTGCCCGAGTTCCTCATTGGGCACTCCATAGGGAGGGTTGACAAAACCGGACATATCAAAGTCGTACGCGAGCGGGATGTACCGGTTGCCGGGCTGCAACATCACCTTCGCGTTATGCAAGAAGGTTGTAGACCAGTCAAGGTTGCTGATCATATACTGGAACATGTCGTGACGCACAGAAGCCGTATCGTTCAGCCGCAATGGGTGGAGGTTGAGGTTCTCCATGATCTTGGCATTGTGATGGGCAGCCACCAGGTCGTCATCTTCAATAAGGAACGCAGTAAGCTGATGCGTCTTTGATTTCTTGCCGTCCTTTTCGATGAACTCCAGATTGGCAAGCCGGGTGTTGAAGTGATACGGCGTCAGCTGCTCAAACATCTTGTAGCAGATATATTCTTTCATGACGAGCTCGTTCTTTTCTCCGCCGTTCTCGCAGGGCATCACCAGTTTGAGGCTCTTGTTGCCATCCAGGACAGTGCCCTTAGAGGCTTCCTTCTTGACCTTGATGCGGATGGGAGCGAAATAGCAGTTCTTCCTACGAAAGATTCCCCGTGCTCTCACTTCAATAGCAATGGAGTCATACGCTCCGCTGGCATTTTTCACATAGAGGTGGGAGGGAAGATAGGTTGAGTCATTCGTCTTCTTCTTGAGGTCCTTGATGGAGGTCGTCAATTTCAGATCAAGGGTCTCCTGATTCGTGAAGAGGGCGGTAACGGCCTTGTCCTTATCTTTATCCTTGACCTTATCTTTATCTTTATCCTTCTTATCTTTATCCTGCTGGGCGCTAACGGGGAAGGCAAGAAGAGCAAGCAGTGCGAGGCAAAACAGATTTTTCATAGACAAGGTATTTGATTTAAAAGCCAGGTAAAACTATGACCCGTTACTTACAGATTATAAATATCAGGACTTTTACGGTCTTAATCATATGCCTGGTAACATCTTTTCTTGTCCTGGAATACGACATCAAATACAATTTTGACCTTACCATAATCAGCATTGCCATCATTTTTCCGCTGGTTTTCACCATCCGTGCTGCCTTCCGACGTCGGGAAAAAGCCCTTGACCACCTGAGCCGGTTCAAGTCAGCCCTCCTGATTGTTCACCGGTGCTTTGAACGCTGCAAGAAGCTCCCGGACGACAAGATGACAGAAATCAAAGGGCGCCTGCAGGCTGTCTCCAATGCCATGATCGGTTATCTCTCCCTCGGCAACAACGATCAGGTGGCTGTGCGAAAAGAGCTCCGTGGAGTCTCGGAATTCCTGATGAATCACAAGGAAGAAATCGGTTCCGGCGAAGCGTTCAAAATACTCCGCTTCATGAAAGATGTTCACGCCAGCGTCGAGAACACCATCGCTATTTTTACCCACCAAACTCCGGTAAGCCTTCGGGCATACTGTCAGATTTTTATCTACGTGTTTCCGTTCATCTATTCACCCGCCCTGCTGCATCGCCTCGATGAGGGCTCACCCGACTGGGTTGTCTATGGTCTGAGCTGCGTAACGGGATTCATCCTCATTTCGCTCTTTAATGTTCAAGATCAGATGGAGAATCCGTTTGACCAGCACGGCCTCGACGATATCCGGGTTAAAGATTTTGGCCTCGAACTCTGAGGATTCAGCCCATTCCTTGTCCGTCTGCCTGAATTAGCGCGCGAATCTTTAGATTTGCGGCCTTTATTCACCCATGACCATCGACCAGGAAATTGCCCGCCGCAGAACCTTCGGCATCATCAGTCACCCGGATGCCGGAAAGACGACGCTTACGGAGAAGCTGTTGCTTTTTGGCGGCGCCATCCAGAAGGCGGGCGCGGTAAAGTCCAGCAAGATCAAAGACCATGCGCGCAGCGACTGGATGGAAATCGAAAAGCAGCGCGGTATCTCCGTCGCTACGTCGGTTATGGGCTTCACTTACAAAGACACCAAGATCAACCTGCTCGACACTCCCGGTCACCAGGACTTTGCCGAAGACACCTACCGCACACTCACTGCGGTGGATTCTGTCATCATGGTGATCGACTGTGTGAAGGGTGTAGAGTCGCAGACGGAGAAACTGATGGAGGTATGCCGGATGCGCAGTACGCCCGTAATTTGCTTCATTAACAAACTCGACCGCGAAGGCCGTGACCCGTTTGACCTGCTCGATGAGATCGAAGAAAAACTTGGCATCAAGGTCCGTCCCCTCAGCTGGCCGATCAGCATGGGCAAATCTTTCAAAGGTGTTTACAGCCTCTATGAAAAGAGCCTGCACCTGTTCACTGCAAGCAAAACCGTCGTTCAGGAGGGCATTGAGATATCCGATATCCAGAGCAAAGAACTGGACGAACTCGTCGGCGAGAAGAATGCGGAGCAGCTTCGCGCTGATGTGGAACTGATCGAGGGTGTCTACCCTGATTTTTCGGTCGACACCTACGCGGCGGGTGAAGTGGCACCGGTGTTCTTCGGCAGCGCCGTCAATAATTTCGGTGTAAAAGAGTTGCTCGATACATTCATACGCATTGCGCCAGTGCCTCGCTCACGGGCAACCACAGCACGCGAAGTGGCCCCGGATGAACCCAAATTCACCGGCTTTGTGTTCAAGATCCACGCCAACATGGACCCCAAGCACCGCAACCGTATCGCCTTCGTACGCGTCTGTTCGGGCTGCTTCCATCGGGGGGATACGTACTATCACGTTCGCCACAACAAGAGTTACCGATTCTCCAACGCCACAGCCTTCCTCGCTCAGGACCGCGAAACAATCGACGAAGCCTGGCCTGGCGACATCGTCGGTATCTACGACACGGGCAACCTGAAGATCGGCGATACCCTTACGGAAGGAGAGAAGTTTCAATACACCGGCATTCCTAGTTTCTCACCGGAGATTTTCAAAGAGGTATTGAACAAGGACGCCATGAAGAGCAAGCAGCTGGAGAAAGGACTGCTGCAATTGATGGAGGAAGGCGTCGCGCAGCTGTTCACGTATGATGTGGGCAAACGAAAAGTCATTGGCACGGTGGGCGCGTTGCAGTTTGAAGTGATCCAGTTCCGTCTGCTCCACGAGTACACGGCCACCGTCGAATTCCACCCACAAAACATTTACAAAGCTTGCTGGATCAGCAGCACCGATGAGCAGAAGCTGAATGAATTCATTCAGTCCAAGCTACGTCACATCGCCCGTGACAAAGACGGCAAACTGGTCTTCATGGCAGAGTCCAAGGCCTGGCTGCAAATGGTGCAGGACAACTTCCCGGAGATCAAGTTCCATTTCACATCGGAATTTTGAGCAGAATTATCAGAATTTACAGAATTAACAGAATAGAACTGAATTGTCAGAATTAGCAGAATGATTTAATTCCGCCAATTCTGTAATTCTCAAATTCTTTAATTCTGTTCCTAATTCTGGTCAAAGTAGTCGTAAATCATTTTCGATACCGTTGCCATGGATTGGATGGCGGCCTTTTCGTCGGTGAGGTTTTTGGAGAGAATCACCAGAGAGTATTTTTTGCCGTTCGGAAGAATGACGATGCCTGAGTCGTGCTGCACGCCGCGGATGGAACCGGTCTTGTGGGCTACCTTGACTTCTTTGGGCAATTGCGCGGGGATGATTTCATTGAATTGCTGATCAAGCAGGATGTTGGTCATCTGATCGCAGGCCGTCGGGGAGATGATTTTGCCCCGGGCCATCTGGTCATAGAGAATCAATAAATCGAAAGCAGTCACTGTGTTGTTCAGTCCTTTCTCAAAGGCCTTGGTGTCTTCTACACCCCGCAATACTTCAATGTCCATGGCGCCCAACGTACGCATCGTGTGCGTGACATTCCGCGCATCAACCCATTCGATGATAAGGTTGGTAGCGAGGTTGCTGCTGAAAATGACCATCTGATACATGACGTAGTACAAGGTCCGCTTCTTGCCTACGGCTTCGTACAGGTCTGCAAAGCTGTCGTCCTCAGGAGAAAGAGCGTATGCGCTCCCATCGACAATACTGGAAAACGAGTTCTTGATGAGTATGGAGTCGGAGAGATTGAACTTGTGCTCGGCGGCCTGCCTGAACACCTCAATCATGACCGGCGTCTTCATGGTGCTGGCGGCATGAAAGCGCTCGCGGTCGTTGATGAGGATCTGCTCGCCCGTGGTTGCGTCTTTGAAGGCCACAGCAAACGTGCCCGGATTCTTGCCCAGCTCGGCACGAATCTGTTGGACAAGTTCATTCGCGTCGGGTGCCTGCGCCGACACCGGGAGCGTCGTGGCAAGCAGCAGAATAACGATCAATCGAAATGCGGCAGCGGGGAGCTTCACAACGATTCGGGTTAAAAGTTTTACCTTCGCGAAGGTAAGCACTAAATCGTCACCCGTGACCGAATCATCCCCCGTTCGCTATTGGAATCTGATGCGGAATATCCGCAACTGGCCAGCGTATTTTGCCCAGAAACGCTCCTCTGCCTTCCTGCCCGCAAGCTACGTGACCCGCGGTAATCCCCTCCAGTTTGATGTCCCCACCAAAGGTCTTTATCTGGTGTTCAAGGAGATCTTCATGACGGATTTCTATTCCATTGATCAATGGATTCACAAGCTTCCCGCCAAAGCTGTCGTCGTGGACGTCGGCGCGAACGCTGGGTATTTCAACATGCTGCTGCTCTCCAAACGCCCCGATGCACAGGTGTATGCGTACGAGGCGATTGAAGCCAACTACGATCTCTTTCAAAAGAACATCGACCGCAATCCTCCCATAAAGAGCAACATCCACCTGCATCACCGTGCCGTTACCGGAACGCCCGTCGATCACATCGTCTTGTACAAGGAAGGGGATGGCGACAACAGCGTGACCGCATCGGTTTATCAGGATTTTGAACAACATAACCTCAAGTCAGTGACCGTTCCGGCGATCTCACTGGCCCGGATCATGGAGGAGAACAAACTCGATCACATCGACTTCCTTAAACTCGATTGTGAAGGTTCCGAGTACCCCATCATCTACGATTCACCGGCATCCATCTGGCCGTCAATCAAGTCGCTGTTTATCGAAGTGCACCCGATGGATAACGACAAACGTAATTTCAATTACCTCAAGAGCTTCCTCGAAAAGGCTGGCTATTCCATGACATCGGAAGTGGCCAACAACGGCTGCTACGCCCTGTACGCTGTCCGCTCCTGATGAGCCGTCTGGAGATCCTGTTGGAGGACAACCATCTCCTGGTTATCAATAAGTCGCCGGGCATGCTGGTGCAGGGTGACGAGACCGGCGACACGCCACTCGTGGAGGAAGCCAAAGCCTACATCAAATCAAAGTATGGAAAGCCGGGTGACGTATTCCTCGGTGTTGTCCATCGCCTCGATCGCCCGGTAAGCGGCATCGTCGTCTTTGCGCGGACGAGCAAAGCCCTCACACGGATGAATGAATTGTTTCGCGACCGTAAGACGGAAAAGATCTACTGGGCCGTCAGCGACAAGCGACCACCCCAGCCCGAAGGCACATTGATTCACTGGCTGAGAAAGGACGAGAAGAAGAACAAGACCACAGTCTTCACCCGCGAAACTCCGGATACTCTGAAGGCCGAACTGAGTTACCGGCTCATCGGGGCCGAGGGTGGGAATTTCCTGCTGGAGGTTCATCCCATTACCGGGCGGTCGCACCAGATCCGCGTGCAACTATCGGCCATGGGCTGCACCATTCTTGGCGATGTGAAATACGGGTCGGGGTTCCAGACCGGCGACGGCAGCATTGCGCTCCATGCACGGCGCCTCACCTTTGTTCATCCCGTACGCAAGGAAACCGTCACGCTGCAGGCGGATCCTCCAAATCGTCCGTGGTGGATGATTGCGGGGAGCAAATAGTCATTATTTTTGGGCCTTTCGCAAACCATGGCCAGCTTCACCGACAGACTGAAAGAACGATGGAAGGTAAAAAATACCTTCCAGGTGGTCATGATTCTTGTGGTGTTTGCCTGTACGGGTACCACCGTTGCACTCATCGCCCGACCGCTGCTGCATGCCATTTTCTCACCGAATGAAGTGCCCACGTGGGCAACGGTTCTCTATTACGTGCTGATCCTTCCCATTTACAATATCCTGCTGCTGTTCTACGGCCTTGTGCTGGGCCAGTTCTCGTTCTTCTGGAACTTTGAGAAACGGTTCTTCGCCCGTATTTTCGGAACAAAGCGACAACCATGACGTCTCGTATCTCCTGGGCTGCGATGCTCATTCTTTGCTCCTGCTCTTCGCCGAGGTACACCTACTTTTTTAACCAGCCCCCCGCCACCGTCTCGGAAATCAAGCCTGTGGATGTAATCGAAACGATAACACCCCCGCCACCAGGACAATTCTCCGCAAGGAACTCGCCATTCGTTTCTCCAACCGTGCGGACGCCTGCAGCGGTCGCAAAGCCTGTCGATGGTCCTAAACAAAAGACAACGACGATAACCGAAAGAAAGGTTAACAACGTCAAGTCGGTCAAGGCCAAAGGAGGAATGGATGCTGACCTAAAGCGGTCCATCATTTTTGGAGCGAGCGGCATTGTTGCGCTCGTCATTGGAGGCCAGGTCTTTTGGGTGCTCGGCAGCCTGTCATTGCTCATCGGACTCATCTTCGGCATCAAATGGCTGCTTCGGAAGTAGGGGGGTCATTGCATGCACGCATAAAAAAAGGCGCCTCTGGGGCGCCTTCTTCTTTTTATTAAAATTCTGGATTACTCCTTGATGCCATCGGCCAGAACAACCACTTTGTTCTTGAGCACCTCAACGACACCGCCGGTAATCTGCACGTGCTGGCGCTGATTGTTGGTCTTGTACTCGACAACACCGGCAGCTAGAATGCTGACCAGCGGAGCGTGATTGTTCAGCACCTGAAAGGAGCCATCGGATCCGGGAAACGTGGCCGAAGTCACATCCCCTTCAAAGACTTTCTTTTCTGCTGTGATGATCTCCAGATACATACGTCTTAGGCTTTAGCTTCTGCCATCAGGCGCTCACCTTTCTCGATGGCCTGTTCGATGTTACCCACAAGGTTGAAGGCCGACTCCGGCAGGTGGTCGAGTTCGCCATCCATAATCATGTTGAATCCCTTGATGGTGTCTTTGATATCAACCAGCGCACCCTTGAGGCCGGTGAAGGCTTCGGCTACGTGGAAAGGCTGTGACAGGAAGCGCTGCACACGACGGGCGCGGTTTACAACGAGCTTGTCTTCATCGCTCAATTCATCCATACCGAGGATGGCGATGATATCCTGAAGTTCTTTGTAACGCTGCAGCGTCAGTTTCACGCGTTGTGCACAGTTGTAGTGCGCATCGCCCACGATGTCGGCACGAAGAATACGTGACGTAGAGTCGAGCGGATCCACGGCAGGGTAGATACCCAACTCGGCGATCTTACGGCTAAGTACCGTCGTCGCGTCAAGGTGAGAGAACGTGGTTGCCGGCGCAGGGTCCGTAAGGTCGTCAGCAGGTACGTAAACGGCCTGCACGGAAGTAATGGAACCGTTCTTGGTCGATGTGATACGCTCCTGCATGGCACCCATCTCGGATGCCAGCGTAGGCTGGTAACCCACGGCAGAGGGCATACGACCCAGGAGGGCCGATACTTCAGAGCCGGCCTGTGTGAAACGGAAAATGTTGTCGATGAAGAAGAGGATGTCGCGGCCTTTGCCGGTACCATCTCCATCACGGAAGTATTCGGCGATGGTCAGACCCGACAGGGCCACACGTGCGCGGGCTCCGGGGGGTTCGTTCATCTGGCCGAACACGAATGTTGCTTTGGATTCGCGCAGCTTGGCCATGTCCACTTTGGACAGATCCCAACCGCCTTCATGAATGGATTTGCGGAATGCATCGCCATAGTCGACGATACCCGCCTCAATCATCTCGCGGAGAAGGTCGTTTCCTTCACGCGTACGCTCACCCACACCGGCAAATACTGACAAACCGGAATATGCTTTTGCGATGTTGTTGATCAACTCCTGGATCAATACGGTCTTGCCTACACCGGCGCCACCGAACAGACCAATCTTACCGCCCTTGGCGTAGGGCTCGATGAGGTCAATAACTTTAATACCGGTAAAAAGTACTTCGGTAGAGGTTGTGAGGTTTTCGTATGCAGGAGCGGCACGGTGAATGGGCAGGCTCTTCTCGCGCTTGGGCTGGGCAATGCCGTCGATGGCTTCACCCACTACGTTGAAAAGGCGGCCTTTGATGTCTTCCCCAATGGGCATCTGGATCGCAGAGCCGGTGTCGACCACCTTCATGCCGCGCACCAACCCTTCAGTACCGTCCATGGCTACCGTGCGAACACGGTCTTCTCCGAGGTGCTGCTGACACTCGAGTACAATGCGGGTGCCGTCGGACTTGGTTACTTCCAGTGAGTTGAGAATATCGGGAAGCTTGGTGCCGGGTTCATCGAAGGCTACGTCTACTACGGGACCGATCACCTGCGTTATTTTGCCAAAGTTTGCCATGAAGTGGTAAGGTTTTTATGTCTAAAATCCGGCCACAAAAGTAACTTTCGTTGGTGTGATCACCAAGCCGGAAACCTCAAAAATCGGGGTTTTCTTTCCCTTGCTAAGCCACTGATGATCAACGCGAAACACTAAGCGCTCTGCAACACGATCCGGAACGTCGTGCCCTGGTTTTCTTCCGAGTGCTTGACAAAAATTCTGCCTTGGTGATAGATCTCAATGATCCGCTTGGCCAGGGCGAGCCCCAACCCCCAGCCGCGCCGCTTGGTGGTGTAGCCCGGCTTGAAAACGTTCGGGATGATCGACTTGGGCATGCCCTTGCCGGTATCGGAGATGTCGATAAACACCTTCCGGTCACTGCCGCGCAGTATCTTGATGGCAATGGTGCCCGTGCTCCCTATAGCATCCACAGCGTTCTTGCACAGATTTTCGATGACCCACTCAAACAAAGGGGCATGAACCATCGCCATGATGGACTCCGACAGGGCGTACACCTCGAAGTTGATCTTGTTCGATACCCGGGGCTGAAGGTAGCTGACCACATTGGAGACCAGCTGATGGACATTCTCCTCCTTGAGCACAGGCGTGGAGCCAATACTCGAAAAGCGTTCGGTCACGATGCGCAACTTGGCAATGTCTTTGTCAAGTTCTTCGACGATGCCCTTGCCCTTGATCTGCGGGTCATCACGAAGCACTTCAACCCATGCCATGAGTGACGAGAGCGGCGTGCCCAGTTGGTGAGCAGTCTCCTTGGCAAGACCTACCCATACACGGTTCTGCTCCGCTTCTTTCGAATAATTGAACGCGAGGTAGGAGATGAAGGCAAAGATGGCAATGACGGAGAGCTGAATGTACGGATAGGCAATCAGTTGTGTTAGCAGAAAAGAATTCTTGTAGTAGACGTACTGCTTTCCAAAGACTTCATTGTTGGTAGGATCTCGAAGAAGAATGGGAATTGCGGGAAAGGCTTTCTTCATATCCTCGAGTTGAGAGCGCAATTCACGTTCCTTCCGCTCCGGCGTCCATTTCATGTCGATGGCCACGTTGGTATAGTTGAGAATCTTGCCGTCCTCATTCACCAGCATCGTGGGAATGGAGTTGTTCTTGTAGATGATCTCCTCGGTGATGAAGAGAATGTTGCTCGTGGCGTCGTTGGAGGTGTATTCCAGCGCCTTCGCAAAAAGACGCACCTGGTTTCGCTCACGCTCCTTGAGCTGATTGACCAACAAGTTGGTGTAGTAGATGCTGCTTACACTGATGACCACCGACACGGCCAGAATAATCCACTTGAGGTTGGCGTTGTCCTGGTAGAAATCGATGCTGGCGATACGCGGCGTCTTGGGCATAGCGACTGAAATTAGCAAATAATTCCGAGTCGCAGTACCCGACGCAGTAACCGGATGATAAACACCCGGAATCGGCAATCAGAAAACGACTACCCCTTCTGCATGAACCACTTGATGAGCACGCCGTAACTGACCTTCGTGCCGTGCATGAGGATGCCCACACGATAGATCCGGGCGGCAAACCACGTGGTGAGGAGAAATCCACCAATCAGAAGAACCATAGAAAGTGCTAACTCTCCTGGAGGAACTCCATACCCAATTCGCCCCATCATTGCAATTGGAGAAGTGAGTGGGAAAATCGATAGCCAAACGCTGATTGTACTGGAATGATCTTCCAGTATAAAAGTGAACAAACCAAAGTAAGAAATCAGCAGCGGGATGGTAATTGGAAACATGAATTGTTGCGCCTCAGCTGGGCTATCAACGGCGGAACCAACGGCGGCGAAAAGTGCACCGTACAGTAAATACCCCCCTATAAAATAGAACACAAATATTGAAAGGACATATGTCCACGAAATCTGATTGAGGGTTTTTAGAAACTCAAGTGATCCGGGGTTTTGAGCGGCCATTTGCGCTTGTTCATTCATCTGCATCATCTCCTGCTGGGGCGTCTGCAATCCAAAATATCCCAGCACGACCGTTGACAACGTTGAAATGAGCACAATCCAGATCAGAAACTGCAACAATCCGACGGAAGCGAGCCCGAGGATCTTACCCATCATGAGTTGAAAAGGCCGCACCGAGGACACAATCACTTCCACCACCTTGCTCATCTTCTCTTCGATGATGCCCTGCATGATCTGGGCGCCGTAGATGAAAATGAACATGTACATGAGTATGCCGCCGGCCATACCCACACCAAAAAGCACTTTGCTGTCGGATGACTTCTCCTGGCCACCCTCCGTCAGTTTGACAGTCTCGATATCCACGTTGGTCTTCAGCTTATCAAGCACGGCTTGTTCCACATTGAGTTCCACCATCTTCAGGTCACGGATCTGCGTCTCGAAAATCCTCTCCACGTCACGGATATCATTGGGACTTGGGTTGATCTTGGTGAAAAGTTTGATGCCCTTGGGGTCTGTCAGGTCAAACTTGGGGACGTAAAGCAGGCCAAAGTCCTCCGACTTTTCGAAGGCACGCTTGCCTTCTTCAAGGCTGCCGCTGAACGGACTAAAAAGGTATTTCGAGGTATCGGGCTTGAAAATGCCGCTTTCATCGATGTACATCACCACTTCCTTGGTGGCGTTCTTTTTTTGCTCTACGGCCACATACACGAGCACCGCCATCAACGCCGGAAAAATCAGCGGAATCAGGATGGTGGCAACAAGAAACGATTTTTTCTGGACCCGGTTCAGAAACTCGCGCTGTACAATCAACCAGATCTTATTCATGGCTTTCTCCTTTTACCAGTGTGATAAATATTTCGCTCATCGTCGGGACCTTCTCCGAAAAGGAATGCACCTCGGTGACACGGGTGAGATCCTGGATGAGTTGGTTGGGGCTCCCGGTCGCCTTCATGCGCACCACCGACTGTAGAAAATCGTCTTCCGCTTTGTCTTGCCGCACAAGTTCATAGGATGCGTTGTCGAAGGTGAAGGCACCGCGGTGTGTGACGGCGAACGTATTCGTCTTGAATTGAGCCTTCACTTCCCTCTTCGTCCCCTCAAGAATGCGCTTCGACTTGTTGATCAATGCGATGTGATCGCAGAGATCCTCAACGGTCTCCATGCGGTGGGTAGAAAAGATGATGGTGGAGCCACGCTCCCTCAGTTTGAGAATTTCCTCGGTGATGAGCTGCGCATTGACGGGGTCAAAGCCGGAAAAAGGCTCGTCAAGGATGATCAGCCTCGGCTCATGCATGACGGTGCTGATGAACTGCACCTTCTGGGCCATGCCCTTGGACAAGTCTTCAACTTTCTTGTTCCACCAGTCTTTGATCTCGAACCGCTCGAGCCAGACTTTGATCTTCGTGGAAGCATCGTGGTGGCTGAGGCCCTTGAGCCGTGCCAGGTAGATGAGCTGCTCGCCCACCTTGAGTTTTTTGTACAAGCCGCGTTCTTCCGGAAGGTAGCCAATCACGCCGATGTGATCCGGCTTCAGGCGCTCCCCAAAAAGGGTAATCTCGCCAGCATCGGCATTGATGATCTGGTTGATGATGCGGATCAGCGTGGTCTTGCCTGCACCGTTAGGACCCAGGAGTCCATAGATGGAGCGCTCGGGGACAGTGATGCTGACCTGGTCCAGCGCGGTATGATGAGCATACCGCTTGGTGATCCCGTTTACGGAAAGTGCGTTCACGCGTAGGGGTATTTAGGTTCGGTTAATGAGTTGCCAAAGTAGGCAGATAATTACAGCCCGTCAAATGAAATGACGTAGACCGTCACAGGTCTAATGCGACTTTTCCTTGAAGATGATCTTGCCCATCGACACATCAAGATCAAAGGTCAGCGCGTTCTTTGAATTCTTGGCGTAGGCGGCATTCGTGTACGTATACTCTCCGGTCTTGCGGAGGCTGCGCGACAACTTCATGCTGCAGAGCCACGAGTCGTTGATGGTCACCTTTACGGGAACCGATTCATCCGGAAGCAGAATGACCATGTTGCCGGCACCTACACTGCCGCGTACGGTGGGTGCATTGACAGGCGTGTTGCTGAAGTCGAGGAGCATGTTTCCAAAGCTCACCTCAGCCGTCACGTATTTGGAGCGCGAGAGATTGATTTGGTTGACGTGCAGGTTGCCCAGATCCACTTTCACGAAGAACGTGTCCATCTCAATCTGGTTCTCGGCACCACTTTCATACGATACATTGACGTTGGCGCTGCCCGTATTGATCTTCAGGCGCGATATAGCCAGGCCGGAGAGGTCTACATTGGCATTGCCCAAGCCATAGTCGAGATCAAGGGAATATGGCTTCGAATCCGTGAGGTAAAGTTTCCAGAGTTTTTCGGTGTTACCACTCTCTTCACGGCCCAGCACCTGGTAGGAAATCTTCTTGCTCACCTGCGTGCCGCCTTCATGTTCGAGCGCTAACTTGACGAAGCAAATGGCGTTGCGCACTTCGTTGCTGAACGAGTGTGCGTATTGTTCGATATCCTGATTGCTGTAAAAATTAAGCAGTTCGGGCGACTGCCCCGGTCGGATCATGCAATTGCCCGTCTTCGCGCGTACGTTGAGTTGTACTGATTTGCAGGCTTCCTGGTTTTCAACAGAAAACTGCTTCTTCATCTGACCCACGACCACACCCGTGCCCATCACCCCTACAAATACCAACAACGCCTTCTTCAGCATGAATGCTTTTCCGTTTTAGATTCTCAGGTTAAACCGAGCAATAAACCGTTAAATCATTGTTAATTATCACCCGTAATAGGTCATATACGGGAAGCATGCAGAAAGGTTGAAAAAATGTGGCCGCGGGCCTAAAAATCCCTACTCCTGCCCGAAATACTCCTTCATACGCTCAAAAAAGCCTTTTTCGGTTTTGTCGGGATTGGGCTGAAAGCCGGGTGAATGGCGCAATTTTTCCAGGACCGCCTTCTCTTCGCTGGTGAGTTTCTTGGGGGTCCAGACATTGACATAGACCAGCTGGTCGCCTGAGCCATAGCCGTTGACATCGCGAATTCCCTTGCCACGGAGGCGCAGGATCTTTCCGCTCTGGGTGCCGGGCTCAATCTTGATGCGCACCTTCCCGTTGATGGATGGAACTTCTACGCTCGTCCCCAGTGCGGCATCGACGAAGTTGAGATGCAGATCGTAAATCAAATTGTTGCCGTCGCGCTTGAGCTCCTTGTCTTCCTGCTCTTCCACCATGATGATGAGATCGCCGGGAGCACCGCCACCGGGAGCTTCATTTCCTTTTCCGCTCATGGAGAGCTGCATGCCGTCGGCTACACCGGCGGGAATTTTTATCGTGAGCAAGTCCTCGCGCGAAACCAACCCCGAGCTGTCGACACCCGAAGGACGCTTGTCGATGATCTGCCCCGAGCCCTGGCATGTCGCACACGTGGAGGCGGAGACCATCTGCCCCAGCATGGTGTTCACCACCTTGCGCACCTGACCATTGCCCTGACAGGTAGTGCACGTCTTGAAGGTGACGCCCTCAGCGCGCACCAGACGATGCACTTTTATTTTCTTTTCAACGCCGTTGGCAATTTCATCAAGCGAGAGCTTCAGTTTGATGCGCAGGTTGGACCCGCGCCGCTGGCCACCACGACCGCCGCCACCGAAGAAACTATCGAACGGACTGCCGCCGCCACCGAAGATGTCGCCGAACTGGCTGAAGATGTCATCCATGTTCATGGTATGACCTCCGCTGAAGCCACCGCCGCCTGGACGTGAATGCCCAAAGCGATCGTACTGCGCCCGCTTGTCGGCATCACTCAGCACTTCATAGGCCTCCGCCGCTTCCTTGAATTTTTCCTCCGCTTCCTTATTACCCGGATTTTTGTCAGGATGGAATTGAATGGCCGTCTTCCGGTAAGCTTTCTTAATCTCTTCCGGAGTAGCGCCCTTGGCAACACCTAAAATTTCGTAGTAGTCTCTCTTGGCCATGTAGGAGGTATTTGGCTATTGGGTGTTGGCTCTATTGGATATTGGATATTCGCTGTTGGATATTGGATAATTAATCCGTCTAGTTTCCGACGATGACTTTCGCAAAACGAATCACCTTGTCATTCAGCAGGTATCCTTTTTCCACCACGTCGATGACTTTTCCTTTTTTTGAATCGTCGGTTACAGGAACCTGGGTGATGGCTTCGTGAATCTCGGCATCGAACGATGTGTTGGCTGTAAACTCCATCACTTTCACCCCGTACTGCTCGAGGATCTTCTTGTACTTGTTCTGGATCAGGAAGAAGCCTTCCGACTCCTTGGTGTTAAGATCTTTGAATGATTTTTCTGCGCGCTCGAAGTCGTCCATCACAGGCAGCAGTGCTCGCAGCAGTTGCTCATTGGCACCCTGGATCATCTCCAGTTTCTCTTTGGACGTACGGCGGCGGTGGTTCTCGAATTCAGCGTAAAGACGCACGTATTTGTCTTTGGCTTCTGCCAATTCGTCCTGCAACTTCTTCACGGTGTCTTTTTCGGTAGGGGGGGTTGCGGGAGCTTCGGGCTCCGGACTTTGCCCTGGAGGCACTTCCTGCTGCGATTCCTCGTGTTTGCCTAATTCTTGCTCCGTATTGATGGTATTATCCATGGTTTCCGTTCAATTCAGGCCCAAAATGACAAGAATTTTGCCAAACCCTCAACAGTGTGCCAGAATGGCCTCTTTTTATTGGCTTTAATGCAGGGTTTTCCAGATGAGCTCTTTCAGTTCCTTGATGCCCTGGTTGGTCAACGCGGAGATGAAAATGTGGGGTATCCCTTTCGGCAATTCCTTCTGCACCGCGATGCGCAATTCCTCGTCGAGCAGATCGGACTTGGAAATGGCGAGCATGCGCTTCTTGTCGAGAAGCTCAGGGTTGTACTTGCGCAGTTCGTTCAGCAAGATTTCAAACTCCGCCTTGATGTCGTTGGCATCGGCGGGGATGAGGAACAGCAAGAGCGAGTTGCGCTCGATGTGTCGCAGGAACCGGATGCCAAGTCCCTTGCCCTCAGCCGCGCCCTCAATGATGCCGGGAATGTCGGCCATCACAAACGACTGGTTGTCGCGGTAGGCCACCACGCCGAGATTGGGAGTGAGGGTTGTAAAAGCGTAATCGGCAATTTTTGGTTTCGCAGCAGAGACCACCGATAGTAGTGTTGACTTCCCTGCATTCGGAAAACCAACCAAGCCGACATCGGCGAGCAATTTCAGTTCGAGGATGACCCACTCTTCAACACCTTCTTCACCTGGCTGCGCGTACTGCGGAGCTTGTTGTGTCGGCGTTGCGAAGTGTGCATTGCCTTTGCCGCCGCGACCGCCCTTCGAGAGGATGACCTCTTCGCCGTCGGTATTGATCTCGCAGATGACTTCGCCGGTTTCCGCGCGACGGGCCACTGTTCCCAAAGGAACTTCCACAATTTGATCTTTCCCTTCAGCGCCGGTCATGTTCTGCCCTTCGCCTCCGTTGCCATCTTCCGCGGAAATGTGCTTGCGGTACTTGAGGTGTAGCAGGGTCCACAGCTGCGCGTTCCCTTTCAGGATCACGTGACCACCGCGCCCGCCATCGCCACCGTCAGGGCCGCCCTTGGCGACGAACTTCTCCCGATGGAAATGCAGACACCCCGCACCACCGTGACCGGAGCGCGAGCGAAACTTTACGTAATCAATGAAGTTGGGAGATGACACAGTTGCTAGAGGTGACCAAAGACCAGGAGTGCGACAATACTATAAATGACAACAACGGCGGCGAGCATAAGCAACACAATGCGAAATCCGCGTTGGTTCTGCTGCCTCGTCAGCGGTTTTCTATTTCCAAAAAGAGCGGCGAAGAGGGGATTCATTTGGCGTCCAGTACGGCAGCGATGTCGGCGGCGATGGCCTCGATGGAGCCAATGCCGTGAATCGTCTTCAGCCTATTTTGTTTCTGATAGTAGGGCAGCACGTGTATCGTCTTGCCAAAGTATTCGGTGATCCGCTTGTTCAGCTTCTCATCCTCATCGTCGGCACGATTCTCAATGGTCCGGCGCTTGGCGATCCGTGCCCGCAATTCCTCTTCCGTGACATCCAACGCGATGACGTGGTGAATGGCTGTGCCGTTTTCTTTCATGAACCTGTCCAGGGCCTCGGCCTGGGTAACCGTCCGCGGAAACCCGTCGAACAGGAACCCTGTTGCCTGGGGATTCTTTTCCAGCTCTTCCTTGAGCATGGCGATGGTAATCTCATCCGGCACCAGCGCCCCGCTGTTCATAATCTCTTTCACCCGCTTACCCAGCGGCGTGTCGTTCTTGGTGTGCCACCGAAACAAGTCCCCCGTCGAAATATGCACGAAGCCATACTTCTGAATGAGCTTATCGCTCTGTGTTCCCTTGCCGGCTCCCGGAGGGCCGAAGATGACAACGTTGATCATAGCCAATGGATTTGGGGTTGCAAGGTAGGCATTCCGCGCGAAGTGAGGGAATGGGATGCTGGATGCTGGATACTGGATGCTGGATACTGGATGCTGGATACTGGATGCTGGATGCTGGGTACTGGATGCTGGATACTGGTAGCTGGATCGTCATTCTGAGCAAAGCGATGGAATCGCGCCGTTGCGCCCCTGCCCGCATTGACCGGTATATCAAGTCTTACTTCTGGAACTATTGGCGGTCAGGCGGGTTCGCGGTGGTTACCCGCTAGTCGATGGGTGGGTATATGATCGTCGGAGGTTCGATCCCCTCAAGCGTACTAATCAATCTTAGAATAGATATCCTTCGAATTCCTCCCCAGCCCATCATAATCCAATCCATACCCCACCACAAACTCATTCTCCAGTTCAAAGCCCACGTACTTGATCTCAATATTCTTCTCTCGGGCGGGAAGTTTACGGAGGAGGGCCACCGCTTCTACGGATTTGGTGCCGAGGGCTTTCAGCTCATCGCTGATCTTTTGCAGCGTGAGGCCGGTATCAATGATGTCTTCGAGGATGATGATGTCGGCGCCAAATAAACTCTCGTCGTGGCCGATGAGGGTCTTGAGCTGGCCGGTGCTGGTGGTACCGGTGTAAGACGAAATCTTCACGAAGGACACACGGCAGGGGATCTTGATTTCCTGCAGGAGGTCGGAGGCGAACATGAAGGACCCGTTGAGGATGGGGAGAAAGATGGGGGTCTTGTCTTTGTAATCTTTCTCGATACGACGCGCCAGACCGGCCACCTTCTTTTCAATGCGGTCGGCGGTGATCAGCTTCTTAAATTCCAGATCCTTGATTTTCATGCCTTCTATAACAACGGAGCTGCAAGTTAGTTATTATCGGCTCAACACTTTAATAGGTGTCGTCGACCGCAAAGTCATTCTTGCGGTACATCCATTGTCCGGCAGTAAAGTCAGGGAACTCCACCGAAGCACCGCCTTGCTGAATGGATGCTTCAGAGAGCGGCGTTATCGCACTCCACGTTACAGCATCATACACATCCTGGGGTGTTGGCTTGCGTTGCTTCGCCGCTTCGATGAAGGCATTGAACACAAACCAGTCCATGCCGCCGTGTCCCGCGCCGGATGCATCGCTACCGTATTTCTTCCAGAGCGGGTGGTCGTACTTTTCGAGCCAGGGTTTGGCATCTTCCCATCGATCATGCTCGGCACTTTGGCCCTCAATGTATATCGACTTGTTCACATCCATCCAGATGCCACGGGTTCCCTGCACGCGGAAGCCCAGGGAGTAGGGCCTGGGCAGGTTGGTGTCGTGCTGCAAGAGGATGGTTTCATCATTGGCGGTGCGGAGCATGGTGGTCACGACGTCTCCCAGTTTAAAATTCAGTTTACTGTTGGGGTGATTTTCGCCGCCCTTCTCCACGACATAGTTGTGAAGGCCTTTTGCTTTGGTAGCGTAGGAAGAAAGTTGGGTAAGCCGGTTGCCGCGATTGATGTTCACCATCATGGCAACAGGACCGATGCCATGCGTGGGATACAGGTCACCATTCCTGTGTAGGGAATGATGGGTACGCCATTGTGCTTCCGTGAATGCCTTCTCGCCGAATTCTGCGCCCTCGCCGAGTGGTTCTTTACCGTCATTGAACTTGATGCCACGCAGATCGTGCTGGTAGCCGCCTTGCAAATGAATGAGCTCGCCAAAGACATTCTGCCGCACCATGTTGAGTACCGCCATCACGTCGCGACGATAGCAAACGTTCTCGAGCATCATCAGCGGCATGCCCGTGCGCTCGCTGGTGTGCACAAGCTCCCAGCATTCTTCGATGGTGGTCCCTGTGATCACTTCACATCCCACATACTTCTTTGCGTTCATGGCATCCAGGCACATCGCGGCGTGCCACTCCCATGGTGTTGAAATAATGACGGCATCGATGTCTTTGTTGTCGAGCAACTTCTTGTAGCCTGTCGGACCGTCGAGGATCACCTGCGGCTTGGGCTTGCCCGACTTGGCGACGCGTGCCAGCGCCATGTCCATCATGCGCTGCTGCACATCACAGATCGCAATCACGTCCACGTCATTACGCTGTAGCGCGAGGCTGAGATGGCCCTGGCCCCGGTAGCCCACGCCAATAAATCCAACCCTGAGTTTTGAGTCTTTCACATTCGATAGCACCGAAAAGGAAGGCAACATGGATAGCCCGGCCCCGGCGGCAGCAGCGGTTCGGATAAAGTCACGACGTGATTTCATAGTTCTTTCAGTAGGTGATGGTATAGTTGAATCATGGATTGAACATCCTTCTTGAATACTTTTTCATTCGGTGTGTGCGGATGCTGGTGTGGTGCCCCCACAAAACACCAGTCGAAGGGGTAGGGAGAACGCTGCAGCTCGCCACCGTCGCTGGAGCCGGTGCCTTCCACTTCGAGTTGATAGTCTACGCCGTGTTTATCCGCCAGCGCCACGATGCGATCCACAAACTGCCGGCGCGGAATATTGCGGTCGCGGAGCGAGATGACCACGCCTTTGCCATGATCCACACCATCGGAGACCCAGGTGATGTCGGAAATGAGGGCCTGGCGGACGTGCCACTTTTCGTAAATGAACTTGGCGAGGAACGGCACCCCGCCGCCGCCGTGCTCTTCCCAGCAGCTGAAGATGATGACGCCGTCGGTCAGCGTGCTGGCGAGCTCGAGGGCCACGTAGATCCCCAGCCTGTCGTCGAGGTAGGCCGACTCGATGGCTTGCTTCGAGTCTCGAAAGTCTACTTTATACGATAGCGGCGTGCCCCGATCGATCACCCGCCCAAATTTGTACAATGCGTGGTGCTCTTTGTCGTACTCCAGTTCGCACTCCACTTCACCCTTTGAATCGCGCCCCACAAGCTTTGCGCCGTCCTCCCCATCCGGTCCGCCGATGGGCACCAGTTGATTGAAGTACCGCACGGTAAACCCAACCGTATCCATATGCGCGAAGACCGCTGTGCGTGGCTTTCCAAATTTCAGCACCAGCGAATCCTGAAAATCATCGCCGTAAAAAATCTCCGGCTTCACCTTCCAGTGCTTCTGTTCTTTCTTGATGTACTTCAGCAGAAAATCCCGGACAGCAGCTTCGTGACCGGAAGTGCCGGGAATGGAGCAGAGTGATTTCAGGAGGGAGAGATTGAGTTTCATGGAGTAAAGATAGTGGTTAGTAGTAAGTAGTAGCCTGACGCAGTCGCCCTATATTAATAATAGCCAACTCCCCCTCGCAACTCCTACCTCCTCATTCCTAACTCCTGACTCCTGACTCCTGACTCCTAACTCCTAACTCCTGACTCCCGACTCCTAACTCCTAACTCCCAACTCCTAACCACTACTCCTCGCCATCTCCCACCCAATAATACTCTTCTTCCTCATCGCCGTCCACCGATACTCACCGAGTACGCCATCCTTGCGAATGACGCGGTGACACGGAATAAGATACGCGATGTGATTGGAGCCGACGGCCGAGCCCACGGCCTGCATGGCTTTCGGATTCTCAATCTTCTCGGCGATGCCCTGGTACGTGGTCACTGATCCCATGGGCAACCGCAGCAGTGCCTCCCACACTTTCACCTGGAAGTTGGTGCCCTTCACAAAGAGGTGAAGCTTCTGTTGTGACGCGATGTCGTGTTTGTCAAAAATCTGGTTCACCATCCCTTGCGTGAGTGCCTGATTCTGGCGGAAGACAGACTGGTGCCAGTGCTCCTTCAAGCTCTCCATCTCCGACTTTGGTGTAGCCTCATCCGACAAAAACGACAGCCAGCAAATACCGCGGTCGGTGACGCCGATGAGGCACGTGCCGAACGGTGTGTCGTGGAAGCCGTACTCCACGGCGATGCCGCTGCCGCTGAGCTTGTACTCTTGTGGCGTGACGGCCTCGAGTGTTGTAAACAGATCATACACCCGCGACTGGCTCGAAAGCCCCGCAGCATCGGCGGCCTCGACGAGGTTGCGCGACTCCTGTAACTTCTGCTTGAGGAAGTCGACGGTGAGGAACTGGAGAAAGCGCTTCGGGCTGATGCCCACCCAGTCGGTGAACAGCCGCTGGAAGTGGAACGGGCTCAGGTGGACTTTCTCGGCAACTTCGTCCAGCTCCGGCTGCCGCTGGAAGTTCTCCTCCAGGTACCGGATGGCCTGCTCAATGCGCTGGTAGTTGATATTGGTTGAGTGGTTCACCATCATAAAAGTAGTTGTTTTGTGGAGCAAAGGTGGGAGGGATGGGTTCCATGCTCAACCTGATTCTTGCGGGAAAGGGGAACCCTCGGAAGGGTTTCCCGCAGATTTGCGCAGATTTTAATACCGCAGATTTGCGCAGATCAATACAGAATGCCGAGAATTCCGCGTCCATCTGCGTGCATTCAATCTGCGCTAATCTGCGCCCGCCTGCCTGACCAGCTGGTAATGTGATTTAGGTTACTCTCGGCGGTCGGGCGGGGGAAATGCATTCATGCACTATCTTTACGTTATCCCACCACTTCTATGAAACACCTCATCCTCCTTTTACTCCTTCCGCTCTCCCTCCTCGCCCAACAAAACTTCGACACCGTCAAAATCCGTCCTTTCAAATTGACAGACAACCTCTACATGCTGACAGGAGCGGGTGGCAATATTGCGGTGTTGACAGGTGCGGAAGGGGTGCTGATGGTGGATGACCAGTATGCGCCTCTGTCGGAGCGCATCAAGACAGCCATCAAGACGCTTGATCCAGTGGAGGTGAAGTACATCGTGAACACGCACATGCATGGCGATCACACCGGAGGAAATGAATACTTTAAGAAGTTGGGTGTCACCCTGGTGGCGCACGACAATGTGCGGAGCCGGATGATGAAGGAGGTGGTGACGCAGCAGCGCACCATTCCGCCCCGCGCGCCGGAAGCCTGGCCTGTGATCACGTTCCCGTCGGCGCTGAATGTGCATTTGAACGGCGAAGACATCGAGCTCCTGCACCTCGATCCCGGGCATACCGATGGTGATGTGATGGTGTATTTCCGAAAAGCCGACGTATTGCACACGGGCGATGCTTTTGTTCGCAGCGGTTATCCCCGCATCGACGTGGGCAACGGGGGTTCATTCACGGGGTACATTGCTACGCTGGAAAAACTCTACGCCACCGCCGGCGACAACACGCGCATCATTCCGGGCCACGGCCGCCTGGCGACAAAAGCCGACATCAAAATTCTCCGCGACAAACTCGCCGACATCCGCGATCAGGTCGCTGCCGCGTTAAAGAAGGGCACGAAAGTGGAAGACATCGCCGCCCTGGGCATCACCGACAAGTACGAAGCTGACCTGGGCAAAGGGTTTGTGAAGGGAAAGGACTTTGTGGTGATGGTGGCGGAGCAGTTGAAGGGGAAGTAGAGTAGATGGGGTGACTCCCTTTTACATTTTACATTTAAAGTTTTGCATTTTACATTCTCGCCCCGCGCATTAACAGGTGCAAACCGCAAAATGTAAAATGGCCAATGTAGAATGTAAAAGGACGCAACCCCGGAATTGCACCCTACTGCCCCTCATTGAGCTTATTCTTTTCCCACCCCTGAAAGGCATTCGGAAATCCTTTGGAGTCCAGCCGTGCCAACAGGTTGCTGTAGTACTGCGCCAGGGCAACATCACCGGAGCGAAAGTGAGCTTCACCCAGCGTATCGATGTAGTTGGTGTTTCCAGCCTCATAGAGATTGAGCAACTGCGCCCAGGCCACCGCACTTTGAAACTGGTTCTCGCGAATGCAATCGTATACAACGGAATTGATCAGGCCAGCGAAAATTTTCTTCTCCACCAGGTGGTGAAGAATGCTGTCGCGGCGACTGGAGAGTTTTTCCGGTGAGAGTCGGCTGTAGTTCTTTACGACGACGTGCACAGGCGTACCGCGTTGTTTGAATTCAATGTAGTAGGCATGGGTGAACGTAACGGGCTTGTAGGCTTTCTTTTCTTTGTCATATTCACCCGAGAGCTTAATCAGGTGCTCGACGGGGAGATTTCTGCTGGTTATCGCTTTTTCCAAATCGCTCACCCGGTCGTTGTACATGAATTCCGGTCGTTCCTTGAAGTCGATGTGGGGCATGGCACACATGCATGAAGCGTGCATGATGTTTCCGTTGGGCAGGTAGAAGAAGAGATAGTCTTTCGTGGGTTTGAAAACATAGGTCTGGTCGAGGAACAAAACCTGGATGGGGTTTCTGGTATTGCCCAGCAACGTGGTGTCACGCGTTATTGTAACCACCTGCTTGCTGTAGGCCCGTGTGTCTTGATTCTTCAGCAATCCATTCTCCAGGCTGTAGGCCCAATTGGATTTGGCGGTCACGAGCTTGGCGCCTTTCTTGAATAATGGGGTAATGCCGGAAAGACTGTGGAGGTGCCAGTGGGAGCTGAGCACGTACTTCACCGGCTTGTGATACTCCATTTCCAAGTAGGCAAGAAAGGCTTCGGCTTTGGGTATATCTTCCTCGAGGTTGGTGCTGCGGCCAGCGCCGGCATCAATCATCGGCAACTCGATCAACACCAAATATTCAGGGTACTCGATGACGGTGGACTGGGAACCGTGCGTGGAGTCCGTGCGGATGAAGGAGATGTTCTTGGAGAATACCGTCTTGCGAAAAGGATTCCCTGTCTGCTCGGCTGCGTCACAGCAAAGGGTAGTGAGAATAAGGAAAACGATGAGCTTCATGAGTGTTCGTTTTAATAACGACTCAAAAGTGCATCGCTTATGCTTCGGGTATTGTTAACAATAGCCCAAGGGGTTGTTAATGAAGGGTTAAACCGATGCTCAGATTCTTTCTCGTTGGGTTTTGGATACGAGCATGATCACGTGGTGGTGGCTGGAACCGGCTCACTTTTACATGTTGCATTGGACGTTCTGCATTTTACATTGACTAGGGTGCAAACCGAAAAATGTAAAATGGCCAATGTAGAATGTAAATGGACACAGATTACTGGGAAGGGTAGGGGGCTTACGTCACGCCACAGCTATGGTGATAGCGCGCGGGTGTAGCGTTAACGGGAGACTCGACCAAGGAGCTGCAACATTGTCAATTGCCCTTGGTCAATTGTCAACCCGCGCGAGGCTACCATGCACAATTGGATACACCAGCACAGGTGATCACGCCTGCTCCTGATCTTTTGGGTGGTCCTGGCGCGCTAAAGGGACTATAGTTTGGATACCCAGTGAGGATATCAACGAAAAGTGTATTCCGGTCAATAGGCGGATTATCGTGAAAGGCTCCGCCCTCAATGGTAATTCTGGATTGGTCTTGTTTGGCTATGAAATGAGATCCGTACACGTTACAATTCAATAATGTAATCTGACCGTCGTTATCGGCTTCAATGGATTGATTCCAGATGTCACTATTGTTTATCGTCAACGAGCTGTTTTGGCCGTAGCAAGCCAATACCGCACATTGAAGCAGACTGTTGTTAACCGTCACCTCGCCATCGCCCACAATACCGATCTCATTAATTACAGAATTGTTAATGGTCAATGATGACGATGTTGTTGAATAGATCTGCCAGGCAATTGGCCCAAGGTTGACATTCGTTAGCGTCAGCCGCCCTGGGATAATTTCTCCATTCTGTAGCCCCACGTGGAGGTTATCAAGGGTTTCATTATTGCCCGAGACGAAATATCCGATGGTCAATTCTCCGGGAGACACACCATGCCCGGCTATCGTCGCCGTAGCATTCGGAAACAATTGAACACCAAGGCCCGTATGGGAATTGGTCACTGCCAAAGACCAATGAACTCCGGGGCCAATGGCTGAACCGGCATTCCATGACCATGTGCTGGTACTTACATTGGGTAATTGTATGTCGTGTGAACCTGAAGAGAGTGCCATCCATAGACCTGTCTTTGTTTCCGCTCCGTTTATTGAAACAGAACAGGAATCATTGAGATAGATTTCTGTGGGTATGTAAACGGAGTTGGTGATCATTAACTGGGATTGGTTTCTAAAGTTGCCCAGCAACCAGCTCGACTCATTGTCCAGTCGGGCACCATCAATGATCATGGAAGAGTTGTCCAGGGCATCGTACGACATGTAGATACTTCCTTTTTCTGCGGCCGTGCCTGTTTGCGTTCGCATGCCAATGTTTTCAAGACGTAGGAGGCTATTGCCGGTGGTTTTTATGGTGTACTGCGAACTGTAATCATTGGCAATGATGAGCCCATCATTCATCAACGCTTTGTTACCCCGAACGATCAACTGCCCATCATCTTCCAATAACACATTGCCTTTTATGATAAACGTATTGGACACTGTGGAAGAATAGTCAATGGTCAGGATTGCATTGCCCATTACCGTTACGTTGCCAACCGTCATCGAAGCCCCGATCGTTCTGTTTGCCTCGACGACCAAATCTCCCCCCTCAGCAGGTGATAGGGTTTCGTTGTTGCATGAGGTGAACAGGAGAAACACGGCAAAGGAAAGTATACTGGAGGGCGCTGTTTTCACAAGCCATGCTTTTAGGGTTAGACGCGAGCGTTGGCTTTTGGGTTGCATGGATTGGTGCCAAACCTACGTCATTGGGTTCCCGCAGATTTGCGCAGATCAAATACAGTATTGCGAGGAATTTCGCGTCAATCTGCGTGGGCCCGTCGGAGACATCGCGCCATACCTTGCTTTCAGACGCGCGCTATAAGGTGTTAGTCTGCATTACTTTGCCTTCATTTTATTCCCCTTTGTATCGTGTGTTACATCTGCAAGCCCCAACTTCTCCATAAGTGGTGGGATGTACATTCCAAATCGTCCACGAAGTCCCTTTTTTAAACCATACCAACCTTTCACCGGATTTTTTTCTGAACGTCCCCAAGCCTCAACCGTGCCTTCTTTGGCAGGCTTTTGCTCATCGGCACTTCCCAACTCCATCCAATCACCATGTTTTTTAAGCATTGCATGAAGATCGGTCAAACAGCGGTAGTCATAAAGTAACGTTGTCTTACCAACAACACATACAATAACCTCTTTTCCATCCTTTTCGTCTTTATACATTTCGTAGTCCGATGTCAAAGGCGGGGTTTTGAGCTTCCAGGGGTTTTCTTTTGTTCCTTGTTCTTTTGCCATTGTCTTTAAAGGTTAGATGCCTTTTTCGGATGCATTCTTTAGGTCAGCAGCATATTGCTCAAAATTCTCTTTGAAGTCAGGCAGCGAGCCTTTAATCATTGGCAGCATGATGCCTTTGAAAACTTCTGTCATTGTAAAGTCTGTCGATCCGTCCGGTTTAGTTTGCAGCTCAAAAGTGCGAACCCCTGAAAACATGGGTGCGAAACCGTCTTTCCAAATTAGCGTTGTCGGGGTTTGTTCTGCTACGTTAAGTTTAAAGGTCCTTTTCGGATCCAGCTTTGAAACAAGGCTAATTGTTTCGCCTTTTTTGATGTCCCCGTTGATAGAAATAACCGTCGAGTTCCATTTCGTAAAGTTCTTAGCGTCTGTCAGCAGGCCCATAATTTTGGTTGCTGGTGCTTTAATATTGGTCGCAACGGAAGTTTGCATTTCAAAAGTCGTCGCCGATGATTTTGCTCCTGTGCTTCTCATAGTGAATCTTGTGTAGGTAAGTTAAACAATTCGTTTTAACTCAATGTTAAGTCTGTGGTTCCCGAGCATTACTGACGCCATACCAATGCTGCAGACGTGCTCTATAAAGGGGTCAGTTGGCCTTTAAAGAATGCATGGGCGGGCCAAGTTCTGACCACCTGGTTTATAGGGAATAGAAATCCATGGGTTCAACAGGTTTGGGTATTTCTCCTTCTCTGAGCAATTGCTTTATGTTTATTTCAATAGTGGTTGCAATAGTGGTCATTGGCGTGTCGGTGGGTTTATTTTCAAATGGGTCTTGTAAAAGTGTTGCTGTCTTTTCTAACACAAAGAACCCGGAAGAGATAAGGAATAAGAGGGGGACTTCAAGCATGGGTTTGTTAGCGCCCAACGAAATAGAGAGATTGATTACAAATACGTAAATCATCAAATGAAGAAAAACACGGTACGTAACTGGAAAAACAGTGTTCTTAATTCTTTCGGCCATTCCCATGGCCGTTGAAAAATTGGTCAATACGGAGTTCAGTTGAATTTGACCAAACACGTCCATTTGGCCATTGTTTTTTAGCTGAGCGATGTGTAGTGTGTTCAGTTGCAAAAGAGCCAGAGGTTTATTGCTGTGAGAGCCAATGGTTTTCATATCATCTTCTGAAAGATACTTTTCTAAGTTCGGAAGCGGATCTAAAGCTCTTAATGATCGTCCTAAACTGAAACACCAGGCAATATGTCTGAACGCTATTTGCCTGATGGCGCTGTCGTTGCCTGGAACAAGCAATGACTGCAATAACAAGGTAAAACTTCTGCTTTCATTGACAATACTTCCCCAAATCTTGCGGGCTTCCCACCACCGGTCATACGACTGACTGAGCTTGAACGACAAAAGTATGGAAATGGCTGTTCCCAAGAATGTTGGAATGGCAATGGGTATGTTCGGAAGATACGCATCGAACCTATAACTAAAAGAGGATATCAATAATGCAAGTACAAGTGAATAGAAGAATTCAAACTTGGTTTTGTTAAGGATATAGAGAAGACTGGGCAGTTTGGTCAATAGCATGGGTTCAATTGGTTTTAGTTTCCACTTTACACTAGCCTATATTCAATTTAACATTACCCAATACCTGCATCAAATCCTTTAGTTCGTACTTAATTTCTTGTTTGACTTCAGGTCAATCCATTTGATGGTGTTCGTCAGAAATCGAGACCTTGTACCTTTTTCGCTTGGTAAGCCAGTCGACCGTTGCACAGAAAGTTAGGCGCCCTTCCGCTTCGATCGGAGCAAATGGATAATAGACTTCGAAGAACTTTTCCGGCGGGCACGCGTCGGAGACGTCGCGCCATGCCTTGCTGTCAGACGCGCGATATAGGTGGCCATTGTGCCGGCCTGACCATCCCACTGGGGTTACCTGACCTTCTTCTTCCCAGCCGATACAATCTTGGCTGTCTCTTTTGCAATTCCAATGGTCACGATCGAACCGCTATTGAATTTAAGAAAGTCCGACTCGATCCCGTCGCTGAAGATCACACCACTGGTGGGCATGAGGGATTCAATCGTCAGCCGATTTTGACTTTTTATGATTCCTGCGGTGATTCCAATCTGTGTCCTTATGCTTTGAAACGGTTCCCGAACGGCAAAAAGTAATTCGTTGTCTCTGAGTTTTGGCCTTTTGGGTTGGAGATTCTTTTCAAACATGCCCGTCACTCCGTAGGCCATATTGAAAATTGAACTTAACCAACCTGTGGAACCCGCCGGTGTCGAGACAATGAGTCCGCTGGATGAGTGCTCCTCAACGTTGTTGTTATACGTTATTTTGTAACGGGCTGAAATATGCGTTGAGGCTCCAATGAATAGATCATTGAATGCCAGAAGTCTTTGCCCATCATTAAGGGAAGCTTCGGCAAACCGCATCGTCTTTGATTGGTAATGGTTGGACAGAACGCTCTCGACGCCTTCGATAAAGTCCGATGTGTCAAACGGTAAAAGCACACCATCATATCGTTGTTTGTCCGGATTGACGGCAACGATTGGAATGCCTTTGGAGTACTTTGCCGTGTTGGCAACAAGTCCGTCTTGTCCAATGACAACGATGAGGTGATTTTCGGCGAAGAGGAAGGATGGCATGTACACCCTCTCCAGTGTTTTATGCTTGATGACGCGTGATAGTTGCGTCTGAAGTGAGTTTAGAGAATGCTGGAATGTTTCGTGCTCGGCTTCGTAATCCTCAAAATTTCCGCCAAGTCGCTCGATGTAAAATTTGGCCTGGGCTTTTGTATTGAAGCGCTCAATTAATGACTCTAGCCTGGTCTTGTTTTTTACAATGATGGCATACTCGACATTCATTTTCTATTCTCCTTCTTATCACTCAAAATGGATTCCAGTAATTCAGGACTGATGTTGAGGTTACCAATTTTCCCCGCGTTTTCAGCGAGCTGTCGAAAGGCTAAAGCGATATTGAATTTTGGATCGGGATTATTATTCAGGGCCGTCAAGGTCTTCCAGTCAATATCCTTATAGGGCTTCAAGGTCGTTTCAATGACGTAACCTTGAGTTTCGGCTTCTTTCTTATCGTTGGCTGTTTTTTGTTCAATCAATTGTTTCCGTTGATTCTCAATGGCAATATCGGCCTGGACGCTCATTTCGCGAAGCTTTCTGTCGTTTTCAGCTTTTTGAATGCTGGACTCCATTTTCTTTTCAGCGATTTGTTTTTGCTTTTCTTCAACGGCAATTTCTGTGTTTAGCTCCGACTCCTTTATTTTCCTTTCCTGTTCAACAGCGAAGTTCCGGCGTTCGTAAATGGCTTGATCCGCTTCTTGTTGAAGTTTTTCCCGTGTTTCGGTCTCCAGGGCTCTTGCCATTTCAGGGGTTGCCTGAATGGCCAGAATATTCGCACCGAGAATCTCTATTCCCAACATCCCTATGGCTTTCGAAGATTTCAACCCCGCTACGATTTTCTCTTCAATGGCTTTGGCTGACCGAATGGCGTCTTTCAATTTGATACTGTGGATGTAGGAGGACGTTGCGGTTTGAGCTTCATTGATGATTCGTTGATTCAGCTTTTCAATGTCATTCTTCTTGTATTGTCCATTGTCTTTTACGGTAAAGTCCAATACATCGGCAAGCGTCTTTGGATTGCTGATTTTGTAACTGATTTGCCCCTGAATGGTAACGGTTTGGTAGTCATTGGTCGACTCATTGAAAACAAACGGGAGGTCGTTGCTCCCCATGGGGATGGCGGCAATGGAACTGCTCGGCGCAAAGTAGAAGAACGAAAGGCCACGTCCTTCTCTTCGTATTTTGCCATTGGAGAAATGGAGCACATACGTCATTGAGTCAAACTTGATGTGTTGGATTCCGAACATATCGTTGGCGCGTTAGTGAGGTATTTTATGTGTCAATATAGCGGTTCTGTGCCGTCTACAAAAGAGCAGACGAACCTGGGAGAAGCCGTTTGCATCGGAGGGTTCCCGCACCCCGGCACATGGCCGGGGGCAGATTCTAATACCGCAGATTTGCGCAGATCAAATGCAGAATTGCGAGGAATTCCGTGTCAATCTGCTTTGGCCGGATCTGCGCCATTGCGCCCGCCTGACCATCTGATTGATGTGTCTTGTAGCGTTCACCTAACGTACTTTGTCGGCCACTTCTTGATTTGTTCAAATTTTAGCTCACCCTAGGCAGCCTTAAGGACGAAGTCATATTTTTCATTCTGGTCTGCCTGAACATCCAGATTATTCTCCAGGAGCTTTCTGGCGCGCGCTATAAGAGGGTTTAACTACTCGCTCTTCAAGCTTTCAGCCGGATTGGCCGTGGCCGACTTAAATGCCTGTGTGCCGATCGTGATTACCGTCACAGCAATGGCAATTAAGCCTGCCACACCAAAAGCCCAGCCACCGATTTCAATATGAAAGGCATAGTTGCTAAGCCATTGGCTTATGCCATACCAGGCAAGCGGTGTGGCGACGACTAAGGCCAATAGAACCAGTTTCAAAAAATCTTTTGATACCAAAACAAGAATGGAACTAACCGTAGCGCCCAACACTTTACGGATGCCAATTTCTTTTACGCGATGTTGAGTAGTGAATGCCGCCAGCGCAAACAATCCCAAGCAAGAAATGAGCATAGCCACGCCTGCAAATACTTTGAACAGATTGAACAACCGTTCTTCGGCTTTGTAGTACGAGTCAATTTGTTGATCTAAGAATTTGTATGCGAACACGCCTTCTGGGTATGCTTTCTTCCAGGCGTTTTCAATAGCGGCCAGTGCTTCTGTTACGTTGCTCCCTTTTTCAATCCTTATTCCGGCCATGCCGTATTGCTTGGGTGCCAGCGTCATGAGCACAGGATTGATGCTGGCCGACAACGGTCCTTGATTGAAGTTGGCCACCACACCCACAATATCTACGTTGCCCGAGTTGAACCCAATGTAGATGCGTTGCCCAATCGCGGCTTCGTTCGATTCAAAACCCAAGTCGCGCACCAATTGCTCGTTCACTACAGCCGACATCACTTGCTTGTCTTCGGGCACGCTTCGTGCAATGCTGTTCGTATCTGAAGGTTGCAACACACGGCCCGCCAGCAATCTCAGTTTATAGAGCGTGGTATAGTTTTCATCAGCCAAGATCAACGTCATCGGTTTACGATCCGGACTATTACGGCTTGTTCTGCTCATGGGTGTACCCCAATGGCCATCACTGCTGGGCGTGGATGTAGAAAACGAAATACCGCTTATGGATGGAATATTTGCCAGCTCGTTGCTCAACACAGATGCCGTTTGCTTGGGGTTGGTAATCTCAACCACCACCACGTGGTCTTTATCGAAACCCAAGTTCTTGCTGCGCAGATAGCTCACTTGTTGCGACATTAGAATAACCGACATGAGCAAACATGCCGAAACGGTAAACTGGGCCACCACCAAACCTTTTCGTAACCACGAGCTGCCACCCGAGGCGGATAACACGCCCACCTTTAACGTAATGCTTGGGTTGAATCGCGCAATTACCCATGCAGGATAGATGCCAGCCAACAATCCTGTTAGCGTTAGTCCCGCCAAAAGTGAAAGCAACAAACCGGGTGAGTTCAATAGATCAAGTGAAATTCCCTTGCCCATCATATCGTTTATGAACGGCAACAGTAATTGTGTGAACGCAATAGCCAAAATACCCGACAAGAAAGTGAGCAACCAAGCCTCCGTTAAAAACTGAGTCATCAAACTACTTCGGCTGGCGCCAATGGACTTTCGAATGCCTACTTCTTTGGCGCGCGTGAGTGCTTGTGCCGTAGACAAATTCACAAAGTTTATACAAGCCAATATCAACACGGCCAAACCAATCAATCCAAAAAACCACAACCAACTAACCGACATAGCGTTGCCATCAGCCACGTTGGTGTTAAAATGAATATCGTGCATGGGTTGAAGGCTGAACGCGCTGTGATACATCGAACCTACCTCTTTATTAATGTATTTGTTCGCAATGATTTTGAGTTGCGCCATCAATGCACTGGTGTCGGATTGCTCGGGCAGTGTTACGAATGTTTCTGTGCCCGAGACCCACGTCCAACCATCGCGGCTGGACTTTAAGAAGTTTTCTTGGTACGAGTGCGACACCAGCATAGAAGCCTTCACGTGCGTATTGGCCGGTAAATCTTTGATGAGTGCTGTTATGGTGAACTCAGGCTCATCATCCATCTTTAGTTTAAATGTTTTGCCGATGGGGTTTTCCGAACCGTAGAATTTCTTAGCTGTGGATTCAGTCAGTGCAGCCTGATAGGGTTTTCGAAGTGTTTGATGCAAATCGCCCCGCAGTACATCGAAGGAAAATATGTCGAGAAACTCTGGTTCAACAGCCCATACATTCTCCATCAAGAATCGCTTCTGGGGCGTAACCTCAACGGTGTTTACATAGACAGGATGAATAAAGCCTACTTGTTCAAAGCCACTGGCCTCGGTGCGGATGGCATTAGCGAGCGGAAATGGCGTGGAGAAATGCTGACTCAGATTGCCCTGCTCGTGCCAATCTGAAATAACCCGATAGGTTTGGCTTGCTTTTGGGTGATAGGCATCGAAGCTAACTTCATACCGAATGAACAACGCAATAAGCAAGCACACCGTGATGCCAAGCGTAAGGCCAATGATGTGCATGGCAGTGTTCGTCTTTTGGCGTATCAGGTAGCGCCAGGTGATGTTGAAGAGATTTGTAATCATATATTGGCCTTTAAAGTACTGGCAGAATGGTCAACCCGGTTGTCATTTGCAACCTACCATTTATCATGCCATAGGGGAATACGATGCGTATTGGACACTTTGTTGCCCTGGCGAGTTCGGATGCGGACGATGATGTTCTGAAATGAACAATGCTTGCAAGTCGGCCGTTGCACAGAAAGGCAGGCCTCCTTCCGCTTCGATCAGAGCGCGTGGATAATGGGCTTCGAAGAACATTTCCGAAGGGCCCGCCTTACCGTTAAGTAGAATGGTCGACGTTTGCATCGGAGGGGTTCCCGCAGATTTGCGCAGATTTTAATACCGCAGATCAAATACATGATTGCCGGGAATTCCGCGTAAATCTGCGTGGGCCCGATCTGCGCCATCTGCGGGAAATGCACGACCGTTGCACAGAAAAGCAGGCGTTCTCCTGCTTCGATCCGGGCGTGTGGATAATGGGCTTCGAAGAACGTTTGGAGCGGGCACGCGTCGGAGACGTCGCGCCATACCACGCATTCAGACGCGCGCTATAACGTTCCATACCTATGCTTTTAGACGTGTGCTATTAGGGCTGCAAGTCCCGACCAACAGGGGGCACTATCTGGGTACACGTTTATTATGCAGCCAAATACCGGGCGTATTGTTCGTGAGTTTAGCGTTCTTCATCACAAAAACGCCATTAACGAGCATCTGTTCGATGCCTTCAGAATATCTTTTTGAATCGGTGTAAGTCGCTTTGTCCTGAAGCTTATCCATGTCAAAAACAATCAAGTCCGCGTAAGCGCCTTCCTGAATCCTTCCTCGATTGTATTGCTTGATTTGGTTAGCCGGCATTGAAGTCATTTTCTTGATGGCTTCTTCCAGCTCAAGCACTTTGAGTTCGACAACAAAGCGCGCAATCACCCGTGGAAAGGATCCGTAAGAGCGAGGGTGTGGAAAAATGCTTTTCTCAGGATTCACTAAGTCACCGTCTGTTTCAATCATGGAGAATGGATATTTCAATATGTTGATGACATCCTGCTCATCCATCTCATGATAAATTGCCAGGAAACCACCCTTGAGCTCCAGATCAATGATGGCTTGTATTCCACCATCCAGATTATTTTTATACCCTTTAGCTTTAACGTAGTCTTCCAATGTTTTGCCGTTAAACGATGTGTCTGCGGGAATGCTATTGAATTGGATGCGCCAGAGATCTTCACCTGTCTCATCGTTCATGATGATACCTTTCATATCCGCTTCGATTCGTTTGCGAAGTTTCACATCCTTCAGCCGCTTTGCTAATTCGACAGTTCCTCCATCGAGTGCCCAGGCCGGAAACAGAATGTAGGAATAGGTATTGGCTGCTGTGTACGGATAGACATCTATCGAGATATCAATGCCGGCATTTCTGGCGGAGTCAACAATTTCCAATCCCTTGCTTGCTAAACCAAACTGTGCAACCCCTGCTGCTTTGAAGTGATTAATTTGAGCGGGTATGTGTGCTTCTTTTGCAATCCGAATGGTTTCACGAATAGAAGAAAGTAATCCACTTCCTTCATTTCGCATATGCGTAATGTATATTCCATTATACGTAGCCGCAACTTTCGATAACTCAATGATTTCCGCTGTGGAAGAGTATAGACCAGGCACATAGATCTGACCAGCCGAAAATCCTAAAGCGCCTTGCTTCATGGATTGCTCAACATAATACTTCATGCTATCAAGCTCCTCTTGGGTGGCAGGGCGATTTTCCAGACCCATCACTTTTTTTCTTGTCCAGTTTAGACCAGAAAAGAAGGCAACATTGGGAGCTACTTTTAACGAAAGGGCGTAGCGATCAATGGGATATGGCTGATCGCCACTATGTAAACTGGCGCAAATCGTTGTAATACCCTGTCGGAGGAAATTTTCGGGTTGAGGAAACTTGTGTATCGTTGTTTGAATGTGAGCATGACTGTCAATAAACCCTGGACAAATGATCTTGCCTTGAATGTCAACTACCGTATCGGCTTGGGCAGGATTAATTTTTTCCCTTGATACTTTTACAATCTTATCTCCTTTGATGCCGATGTCACCAATAAACCGATCGTTTCCCAATCCATCGACGATGGTACCGTTCGTATAAAGTAGATCATACGCTTTCGGTGTTGGCTTGCAGGCAACAAGAAATAGGAGAATAATGATAGCGGGCTTCATTTCGAGCTTTCGAGTTCTTTCAGTTTTTCCAAAATAAAAGGTGCATGGGGATAATACTTCAATCCAATTTTGGCCACGATGAGCGCTTTTTCCCGGTCTGGAAATCGATTGGGTGCCATGAGATAATGGAGTACTATTTCGATAACGTCTTGCGGTGGCGGCATTTTTAACCCAATTGTTTTTTCAAGATTGGCGTAATGCGATTCGATGAGTTGGGGGCTAGCGGTAAAACGATAATGACTTACATCGTAGCCTTCAAAAATGTATCGCATGCCGTTGTACCAACTCAACAAAGGAATAGACGAGTGGTCTGTATCCGGGATAACTTCCATTTTTGACTGAACATTTGCGGGTCCATAATCTTGAAGGGCTTTCGCAAGCTGATGAATGGATTGGATATGAAAGGCATTCCCCGCCCCTGCTTGTGTGGAATCTATTACTGAAATATACATTCGTTGGATCGTTGTTGACTTCATGTTTTTCAAATCGGAGGATGCTTCACGCACGTATTTGCCATTGTCCCACCACAGGCTACCATCAATTGAAAAATAACTATTGAAAATACCCGGATGTTTGAGTAATGTATATACGGTGGTGAGACCCCCCAGGGAATGCCCCACATACATACGATAAGGAATGGTACGATAGTCTCCTTCAATTTTTGAAAACAACTCTTCGGTCAAGAACTTGAAAAACGTCTCACC
>CAYMPU010000151.1:0-21394 GCA_964392375.1 uncultured Ohtaekwangia sp.
GGGCTTGGTAGTGAATGCCAATTCAGCAATCAATTTTCCCAGCGCCTGGAACTCCTCGTTCTTGGCGACGAAGTCGGTCTCGCAATTGAGGGCGATCAGCACCGCCTCTTTCTTGTCGTCGGATAACTTGATGAAGACGGAGCCTTCTTTGGCTTCCTTATCGGAACGCGAAGCAGATACTTTCTGCCCCTTCTTTCTCAGGATCTCAATGGCTTTTTCAAAATCACCATCCGCTTCGGTGAGGGCTTTCTTGCAGTCCATCATGCCCGCACCGGTCATGGCGCGGAGCTTGTTAACATCTTGTGCTGTGATTGCTGACATGTTCGTTATTCGTTAATCGTTTTCGTTTCCTTCAATTTTCACCGGCTTGCCCGGAATTGCTCCATGCTTCCGGGTTCTGAGTTCCGGGTTCCGGCCTGCCCCGGACTTGTTCCGGAGTTCCGATATAAAAAAAGTCCTGCCTCCGGATCAGGTAAGCAGGACGAATGAGAGCTTCCGGAGAGTATTACGCTTCCTGGACCGCTTCGTCCACTTTGCGCTTTTCGTCCTCTTCCTTTTTAATGCCGGTCTCTTCCTTGTCCTTCTTACGTTCCATCAGGGCTTCTTCGATGGCCTTGGAGATGTACTTCGTAATGATGGAAATCGACTTGAATGCGTCGTCGTTGGCCGGGATCGGGAAATCGATATCCGAAGGATCCGAATTCGTGTCGACCATGGCGAAAACCGGGATGTTCAATTTCTGTGCTTCCTTGACAGCGATGTGCTCGCGCTTTACGTCGATCACAAACAGGGCTGCCGGGAGACGGTTCAGGTCGGTGATACCGCCCAACAATTTCTCCAGTTTGGCCTTCTCGCGGGAGATCATGAGGCGCTCGCGCTTGGCGATGTTGTTGAAGGCATCTTCCTTCATCAGCTTCTCAATCTGGGCCAGCTTCTTCAAGGACTTGCGGATCGTCGCGAAGTTGGTCAGCATACCGCCGAGCCAGCGCTCCGTAACGAAGGGCATGTTCAGGCGGGTCGCTTCTTCCACAATCACATCCTTTGCCTGCTTCTTGGTAGCCACCAGCATGATCTTGCGGCCCGAGCGGACGATGTTCTTGATTGCAAACGTTGCTTCCTCCAGGGCTTTCTGCGTCTTGTTCAGATCAATGATGTGGATGCCGTTGTTCTCCATGAAGATATACTCCGACATGCGGGGATTCCACTTGCGGGTAAGGTGTCCGAAGTGAACACCGGCTTCCATGAGCTCCTGGGTTGTGATTTTATCTGCCATGCGATACGATACGATAAGATTAACGTTTGCTGAACTGGAATTTCCTTCTTGCCTTTCTGCGGCCTGGCTTCTTGCGCTCCACCATGCGGGAGTCGCGGGTCAGCAGGCCTTCTTTCTTTAATGCAGGGCGATTCTCATTGTTGATGGTCACCAGTGCACGGGCGATGCCCAGGCGGATGGCCTCGGCTTGTCCTTTGCTGCCACCGCCTTCCACGTTCACGGTAACGTCGTAGTTGCCGTCAGCCTTGGTGAGCGTAAGCGCCTGCTTCACGGTCGTCTGGTGAATCTCCGACACAAAATAGGTCGCGAGGTCACGGTCATTGATAACGATGGTTCCTTTTCCGGGCTTCACGTACACCCGGGCAATGGATGTCTTTCTGCGGCCGATGGTATTGATAATCTCCATGAATGAGGCTTAGAATTTTATGACTTTAGGTTGCTGTGCTTCGTGAGGATGTGCTGTACCGGCGTAAACATGCAGGCTTCTGAACAGCTGACGTCCGATGCTGTTCTTGGGCAGCATACCGCGCACGGCGTGTTCGATCAGGCGCTCAGGATGTTTGCCTTTGATCATGTTGGGCGTGGATTCACGCTGACCACCGTTGTAACCAGAGTGCGTGAAGATCACGCGGTCGGTCCACTTTTTACCGGTCATCTTCACCTTCTCGGCGTTGATGACGATAACGTTATCGCCACAGTCCACATGGGGCGTATAGCTGGTCTTGTGCTTGCCGCGGATAACCTTGGCTACCTGGCTCGCCACGCGGCCCAGTACCTGATTCTCGGCGTCCACCAAAACCCAGTTCTTTTCCACACTGGCTTTGTTGGCGTTTTTGGTCTTGTAACTGATCGAATCCACTTGAATAAACGGTTTAACTACTTAAAAATGGCCCTTTTCAAAAAGGGACACAAAAGTAGACCCAATAATGGGATTATGCAAGATGGTTCCGGATTTTAGGGTAGGATTGCCCCCAGTTGCTTCAGGAGGGCCGAAAAGTCCTTGGGATATGGTGCGGTGCAAACCACAGGAGTTCCATCCAACCCCTTGAATTCCAGAGCATAGGCATGGAGCGCCATCCGCTTGATCAACGGCTGCTCTTCGGTATCCTTTTTTATGCGAAAATTTCGCTTTATCGACGAAACAAGGAAGGGTTCGCCCCCATAGAGGTCATCGCCGGTAATGGGCGCCCCGAGTGAGGCCAGGTGGATACGGATCTGATGCATGCGCCCCGTCAGCGGCCGGCACTCCACCCAGGTGTGTTTGGCGAAGATCTGAAGGGTCGAAAACCGGGTCTCGGCATCCTTCCCCTTGGAAGAAAGCTTCACGTTCCCATCGGGCTGTTTCAGAATACAGGCACTCACCACCACCTCATGAAATTCGTGGCAGCCGTCGACCACGGCATGATACACTTTCGACACGGTCCGGTGCTCGAACTGCATGCTCAGATGCCTGTACGCTTCGGCGTTACGGGCAATGGCCAACACGCCGGACGTGTCTTTATCAAGCCGGTGCCCAACCTGGGCCTGTGGCTCATACGCCCGCGCCAGGACCAACAGGTTCTGCGTGTCCACACGGTCTTCAAGTGTCGACAGAAACGGAGGCTTGTTGATGACAATGAAATCCGCGTCTTCGTGGAGGATCAGGTCGCGGAACGAGATGGTTTTTTGCTTCGCCATGGATAACGGGGCAAAGCTAGGGAATTAGCGAATCAGACAATTTGAGAATTTGAATAATTGAAAATGAGGCCGAACCTCCATCGCTCTTGTTGACCTAGTCACCTTTTACTCTGGGCAACTTGAAACTGAACACCGACCCTTTCCCGACCGTGCTCTCCACTTCGGCTCTGGTATTGTGACCCTCCAGGATGTGCTTCACGATAGCAAGCCCAAGGCCGGTACCTCCCCGCTCGCGGCTTCGGCTCTTGTCGACGCGGTAGAAACGCTCGAAGATCCTGGGCAAATGCTCGGCCGGGATTCCCTCGCCATTGTCGGTCACGATCACGGTGATGTTCTTCTTGCCGGCATCAAAAGAAATGGTAACATCCCCTCCTTCCGGGGTGTAGCTCACCGCATTGGAAACCAGGTTCGTAATCACCTGAGAGATTCGTTGCACATCGGCGTACACGATAAGTTTTTGATGAGGGTCAATCAGCCGTAGCCTGATTTCCTTTTTCCTTGCACGCCCTTCCAGCTGATCGACCACATCGGCGCACACCGGACCCAGGTCGAAGTAATCAAACTTCATCTTGATGTCACCGGTCTCCATCTGCGATAATGTAAGCAGGTCCTGGACCAGCATGTCCAGTCCGTCCATGCTCTTGGCCGCCTTCTTGAGGAACTTGGCCCGCACATTCTTGTCATCCATCGCCCCGTCGATGAGCGTGTGGATGAATCCCTGCGCGGCAAATATGGGTGTCTTCAGTTCGTGGGAAACGTTGGCGATGAATTCCTTCCGGAACTGCTCCAGCTTTTTCAACTCATCGATCTCCTTTTGTTTCAGCAGGGCAAAGGCCGCGATCTCTTCATGGATGTTCTTCAGGGGGTTGAGCGCGCCCGCCTTTTGTCCGGCGAGGTCGGTGAGCTCTTTCTTGCGCACCTTGGCCAGCATCTTATGGATCTTGTTGATCTCCCGGAAGACGAGGAACTCGAGGGTGACATACACGAGCAGGTAGGAAACGGAAAAGCTGATCAGCCCGGCTACCAGCAGCGCGGCGATGGATACACTCTGGATGAGTGAAAGGAAAAGCACCGTCACCAAGGCGATGAACACCGCCAGCAGCAGGGCCATCGTCCGGGCACTGTATACCATGCTTTAGATCGGGTTGAATTTGTATCCGACTCCCTTTACGGTTGCAATGTAATCATCCCCGATCTTTTCCCGCACTTTACGGATGTGTACATCCACTGTACGGGCCAGCACGTATACATCCGACCCCCATATATTCTGGAGCAGGTCATCGCGGCTGAAGACTTTGTTCGGGTGCTGGGCGAGGAAAAAGAGCAATTCAAACTCCTTTTTTGGCAAATTGATTTCTCGTCCTTTCAGCCGGACGGTATAGCTCGATCGATCGATGATCAAATCACCCAGCGTGAGCACAACCTTGTCGGTTGAGCCTTTGGCCTCGCGGCGCAGCAGTGCCTGGATGCGACTCATCAGCGCACGTGGCTTGATGGGCTTGGTGATGTAATCGTCGGCACCAACGTCGAAGGCGGCGACTTCGGAGTACTCTTCTGACCTGGCGGTAAGGAAAACGATGTAGGTATTGACCAGGTCGGGGTTGGCGCGCAGTTGGCGACACGCCTCCACACCGTCCATCACGGGCATCATGATATCGAGCAGCACCACATCGGGACGGAATTTACGGGCGATCTCTACGCCGATCTGTCCATTGGCGGCAATCCTTACCTCGTACCCCTCCTTCTCCAGATTGTATTTCAGTAATTCAAGGATGGCTTCTTCGTCGTCAACAACCAGGATCTTGTATAAGGGCTTTTTACCCATGTTCAGCGGTGTTTTGCGGGTCAAAGCTAACCCAACGTTCACCCAATGTAAAACGGAATTGCGGGTATTAACAAATCCTTAATGTGCGTCGCTTTAGAGGGAAGGGTATATGTTGCGATAGTAGTCAATCATCTTCTTCAGATCTTTCGCAAAGCGCCCATTCCACTCATCGAGCATCACATCGTGCTTGGATTCATAGGTACGGTAGGCAATGAAAAAAGCGTTGTTGGGAAGACGGTCGCCAAAACGATTCGGCCGCTTCTTTCCATCACTGTACGTGATCGTGTCAAAGGTCTCGACAATGCGACGGATGATGTTTTCCTTCTTCGCTTTCTTGATGGCGATGGAGTCTTCTTCATGCATCGTTTGGTAGAGGCTGTCCAACGCTTTTGTACCCCGAAGCAAATGGTCGATGACTTTCCTGTAGTTGTCATCCTGATGAAGGTAATCCTGATACTGCCGCGATGTGTCACCGAAAGTGCGAAGCAGAAAGCGTTCTGCCCCACGATCGCCGATGAACGAGGCGAGGTTCTCGTTGAACTCTGAACTGTCTTTTACAAAAATGGTTTCATGCACCATCTCATGGATGATGGTGCTGGCGAGGTCGCCCTCACTCTGCCGCAGCATGCCGCTTAGGATGGGATCATTGAGCCACCCCAGCGTACTCCAGCCGCTTGCATTACGCATGCCCACATCCCAGCCTTCCTTTTCCAGCATCTCCCGCTCCTTCGTAGCTTTTTCCTTGGCAAAAAAACCCTTGTAGGGAAACGAACCAATGATGGGGAAATCCCACCGCTTCTCGACGAGGCGAAAAGGCTCGCAGGCGATGACCAGCCACATGAGCTCTTGCCCTTTCTGGTCATACATCTTGGTGTAGTTCTCCGTATCGTTTAGTCCGAGCGAGTCGATGGCGAAGCGACGCGCCCGCTGAATGAGCCGGAGACGCTCCTTGAGTGAATCAGGGAAGGCTGGGTCTGCGAGAAACTCTTCCACCGGCCGTGCCTCACGAATGATTTTCAACTGACCCATGCCCTGACCAATACCGTAGGTGATCAGCGACCAATAGTAAATAACGACTACAGTGAGCAGAACGGCGACAACGGCGAGGATGCGTTTGACCATATCAGCGTGCAGGCTTTGCGAGGAAGTAACGAGCCCTGTAATTGATGTAGAACCCGTAGGAGTACTGAAAGCTCTTGAACGCCAGATCGTAGTACGGCTCGTAGCGCAAAGAAAGATAAAGGTCGTCGGCTACTTTATAGTTGTACAGAAACCGCAACATCATCAGGTTGGGCGACGGCTGAAAGGTGCGGCCATCCTGAGGAGAAATGGACTGATAAATCTGACCTCCCTGAATGGAGATGAACTCCCGGGCCTGCCAGTAGGTGGCCATGACCTCCAAACCAAAGTGGGTGGTCACGCTTGCATTAACATAGACACCGTCACCATCAAGGTAGGGCTGGCGGGTTTTCGTGATGTCTTTATCATATACATAGTAGCCGTTCAAAGCGATCTCCCTGGCCCATCCGGTGAGTGGCTGAATCCAGTTGAGTCCCGCCGCCGTGTTCACTACCGACTGGATAGGCAGCCCAGCAACATCCAGCTGGCCACCGGTATGTCGCACAACGATTTGCAGCGGCAGGTAGAGGGCTCCGGATCCCAGTCGAACCACACGCTTCTCTAGCGAGAGTCCACCGACAAATTGTTCCTGACGGGTGTCGCGCCAGTACTGCATGTACTGCCAATCGAACCATGCGTCGGCAAAGAGGCCGTCGCGGACCCACTGGAATTGAACGCCCGTTTCCAGCCGGTTGTTGAGGACACGCTCAAAATCATACAAAGGCTCGATAAGCCTGTGGTTGAGGCTTCCTTCGAGCGTTCCGAAGATGACGGCGAAGTCCCTGGACTTCCATTTTACCGAAAAGATGGGCGCTGCTGTGGAGATATCGCTGTTACCGAAGTCCTTTTGAAAGTACCCACCGGCGTCGATGCGTATGTTGGGCGTCAGGTGGTAGCTGAGGTACGGCTGGAATTGGTAGCCAAAAAGGGTGTAGCCCTTAATAAGGGTCTGCGTGTACTCGTTGTTCTTGAAGAATCCCAAGGTATTGACCCCGAGGAATAGTTTGCCTGAATCGGCGGGATCGAGGGCCATCCGGTCTTCGAAGACCCGGTTGTTGAGCTGGCACCATCCTGTCGAAAGGCTCAGGGCAAAAAAAAGAAACAGTGCGGTACGCATGAAAGTGCAAATTAAGACGGTTGCCCGTTAATCGTTAAGGATTAGTCAGTTAAAATATCGTCAGGTTTTCCGGCAAGAAAGAATTAGGCGGGGGTCAGTTTCCATAGTAGTATTGAAATAGTAATTTCAGCCCCGCGGCGTTGACTGTTGGCTGTTGGATGCTCTCTTCTGTGAGGCTTAGGCTTTCACGTTGACACAAGTTGACACAGCGAATACATACCTTGCCGATGATTGGACAAACACATTAACACGTAATACTATGAGCGACGCAAAAGAAAAATTAAAGGCCCTTCAACTGACTCTCGACAAACTGGACAAGGCGTACGGGAAAGGAACGGTGATGAAATTGAGTGACGAGAAAGTCATGGATGTGCCGGCCATTTCTACCGGCTCCATCGGGCTGGACGTCGCCCTGGGTATTGGCGGTATTCCCCGCGGACGGGTTACCGAGATCTACGGACCGGAATCTTCCGGTAAGACGACGCTGACGATGCACTGCATCGCCGAAGCCCAGCGCAAAGGTGGGCTGGCAGCGTTCATCGACGCAGAACATGCCTTTGATAAAGCCTATGCTGAGAAATTGGGTATCGACACCGAGAACTTGCTGATCTCGCAGCCGGATAACGGCGAGCAGGCCCTGGAAATCGCAGACCACCTGATCCGCTCCGGCGCCATTGATATTATTGTCATCGACTCTGTCGCGGCCCTCGTTCCCAAAGCGGAACTGGAAGGCGAGATGGGTGAAAGCAAGATGGGCCTCCACGCCCGACTGATGTCACAGGCTTTGCGCAAACTCACCGGCACGATCAGCAAGACCGGATGCGCCTGCGTGTTCATCAACCAATTGCGCGAGAAGATCGGCGTCATGTTCGGCAACCCGGAAACAACAACGGGCGGTAATGCGCTGAAATTCTATGCCTCCGTCCGCCTGGACATTCGCCGCATCGGCCAGATCAAGGAAAGCAGCGACGACATCACCGGCAACCGCGTTAGGGTAAAGGTAGTGAAGAACAAAGTTGCCCCTCCGTTCAAAGTCGTCGAGTTTGACATCATGTACGGACGAGGAATCTCCAAGTCTGGTGAGATCGTCGACATCGGCGTTGAACTGAACATCATCCAGAAGTCAGGCTCGTGGTTCTCCTACAACGGCAACAAACTCGGCCAGGGCCGTGATGCCGTCAAGGCACTCATCGAAGACAATCCTGAGCTCAGCGATGAACTGGAGAAGAAGATCAAAGAGAAACTGATGACCGATCCGGTAGCGCTGGAGAAGGCTGCGGCAGCGGCGGAGTAGTCCCGGAACAAGTCCGGGATGACAGACCCGGAACCGGAACCCCGGAACAGGTCCGGGGCAAGCAGTCCGGGGCAAGCAGTCCGGGATGACAGTAGTTGTGAGTAGTGATTGTTCAACCGTTCACTGTTCACCGTTTACTGTTCACCGTTTACCGTTCACCGATTACTGTTTACCGATCACCGCCCCCTAGTTCTGCCCACAGCTGCATCCCACAGCCTCCTCATGCCAATTGAACGACGGGCTATAGCCGCTTTGCTCCCAGAAGAATTTTGAGCGGGCTTTGGTATAGTTACCGGTCTCGTTCATGGTTGCCGATTCATAGAGGCGGCCGTTGATCATCGTGTACTTTACCGAGTTGCTGTTCTGAATATTCTCCAGAGGGTTCTTGTCCAGCACGATGAGGTCAGCCAGCTTGCCGGCCTTGAGGGATCCGATCTCCGAGTCCATGCCGAGGAGTGATGCGCCGTTCAACGTCGCCGACCGCAGTGCTTCCATGGGTGTCATCCCGCCCTGCGCGAGCATCCACATCTCCCAATGCACCCCGAGGCCCTGTATCTGTCCATGCGCGCCGACATTCACTTTCACACCAGCGTCGCTGAGCTTCTTGCATGCCTGCGAGGTGAGGATATGGCCATTCTCATACTCCTTATCGGGTATCATGGTTCGATGGCGGCTGCGGGTATCGATGATGCTGCGGGGTGTAAAGGTCAAGAGCTTCTCGTTCTCCCAGACATTGCTATGCTGATACCAGAAGTACTCACCACTCATGCCGCCGAAGTTCACAATCAGCGTGGGCGTGTACGCGGTACCGCTGTTGCCCCATACCGTTACCACATCCTGATAGATTGGTGACACCGGGATATTGTGTTCGATGCTGGTGTGGCCATCCATGATCATGGACATGTTCATGAAGAAGTTCGATCCGCCTTCCGGCACTACTTCCACGTTCATCTCACGGGAAGCCTGGATGATCTGCTGACGCTGATCGCGGCGCGGCTGGTTGTAACTCTTTACGGAGAAAGCACCATACGCCTTCGTGCGCCGAATCGCGCTGCGGGCATCGTCGATGTTATTGACCACCGTGCGGGCAAGCCCCTCCGCCCCGTACAGTATCGTGCCCGTCGAGAAAATGCGCGGGCCGACCATCGCTCCCGACTTCACCATTTCACTCTGACTGAATATCATCTCTGAATTGGACGATGGATCATGGCTTGCCGTAACGCCGAAGGCCAGGTTGGCATAGTACTGCCAGTGCTTCTGCGGACTCAGGCCATACCGGAAGTTTCCAATGTGGGCATGCGAGTCGATCAGGCCGGGCATGATGGTCTTGCCTTCTGCCTCAATGATTTTCGTGCCCGCAGGGATCTGTACGTCGGCACGTTTTCCGATGGCCTCAATCTTATTCCTATAAACTACAATGACACCGTCTTCAATAACCTCTGCGCCTTCCATGGTGATGATGCGCGCTCCACGGAACGCCACCCTTCCTTCCGGCACATCAGACTTGATCGAAAGGCCAATCTTTGTTCCCAGGGTATCGATGGCGGGAAGGGTTGCCGGCGCTCCGTCGAGGAACTTGAAGCGATCTGTGAGCTCGTTGGAATAATACTCATCACCCAGCGTCCAGCAGACTTTCTTGCTGTCGCCGGTCCAGTGAATGTTAATACCAGCATCTCGGGCCACCTGACTCACCGGAACGTTGTCGCTCTTGGCATCCATCTCCAGAGGCTTGCCCGTCATCGGCATGGCGGCGACATACACTTTGTACTGCTGGGCATAAGCCAGCCACTGCTCATCAGGGCTTGGCACGAGCCTAAAGGCGTTGCGCGAGGTGGCGAGAATGCGCTCGTCGGTTCCGTCGAGTTTCACGCTCTTCAGCGACTTGGTGCCGCCACCGACCTGGTAATAAATTCGTTTGCCGTCCTTGCTGAACTGTGGGTAGTCTCCCTCGGACTTAATCATGGTAGAAACTCCTCCGCCGGAAGGAATCCAATACATGCCAGGGTCTTTTGTAAATGTATACCCCAGATGGTCGTTGCCATCATCCTTGACATAGACAATCTTGCTGCCATCGGGAGAGAATGACGGCTGGCGGTAGATAGCTTTCTCCGTGGTCACCTTAACTGGCTTAGCGCCTTTCCCTGTCAGGTTGAGCTTCATGATTGCGCCGCGCTGTTCATCCGTCCAGGTAACGTAGACAACTTCGGCGCCGTTGGCAGAGAATGCTGGTTCGAATTCCAGGTCTGTACCCGCCGTTAGCCGCATGGGTGTTCCGTTGGGCAGATCTTTCTTCCACAGGTATCCGGCAGCGTTAAAGACCAGAGTCTTGCCATCGGGTGATGTCACAGCATTGCGAATGGCTTTGCTGGTGAATGTTTCGCGGAAGGTGTCATTCTTGAAATGAAGTGCCTGCGCAACTTTGATCGTGTTGGTCACCTTAAAGGGAATCGTGGTGGCTGTCATCGAAGCGATGTCGATCTTGCGGATCTTTCCTTTAGACCAGATGATGATGGCCGACTGGTCCGGAGTCCATGCGTAATTCGGATAGAGGCCGAGGATGGCCCAGGCTTCCGTCTGGTCTTTGCTGAGGTCATCATACACGGGGCGCTCTTCGCCGGTGGCCAGGTCATGGATGTAGAGCACCGTCTTCTCACGCACCCGGCGGATGAAGGCTAGCTTCTTTCCGTCACGGGAGATCTGCGGACGGGCGGCACCGCCGGGACCGCCGGTAATTTCCTTCAGGTCGCCGGTGATCATATCGTAGCGTCGCGTTACATAGATCTCCTGGTTAGGGTCCTTGTTGTATTGAAAGAACCCACCCGGGTACATGTCCTCACAATAGTAAAGGAAGCGGCCATCCGGGGAAACCGTCGGCTCATTCGCGTCCTGCTGGTCGTTGCGGCGCTTGGTAAGCTGAATACCACTTCCACCGGAAATATGATACATCCACATTTCACCGGCACCGAGGGAGCGCTGCGAGGTGAAGTGCTTGCGCGCGATGAGGTAGTTGCCATCTGGCGTCCATGCCGCATTGTTGAGCAACCGGAAATCTTCCTTCGTCACCTGACGTGCATCCGAGCCATCGACTTTCATCACCCAGATATTGTCTCCGCCTCCCGCATCACTGGTAAAGGCGATATGCTTGCCGTTGGGACTGAACTTCGGTTGTATTTCGAAAGGCAACCCGCTGCGCAGCGCCTTCGCCTCACCACCGGAGGCCGGCATGATGTAGATGTCACCGAGCAAGTCAAACACTATTTGCTTGCCGTCGGGGCTAAGGTCAAGGTTCATCCATGTGCCTTCTTCAGTAGACAGCGACACGTCTTTATGATTCCATTGTCCCGCAGGATTTGCTACGTCCCATTTCGGGGCCTTTTGGCCCATGGCGATGATGGAAAGGCAGAGGAGAACAACGATGAGTGGGTGCTTCATAAAGCAAGGGGTTTAGCGGCCGGGTCGATTATCCGGATCGTGCTAAAATAGAAAATGGTCATGCGCAGTGCATGACCATTTATCAAAAAGTGAGGTGCAAAAGGCTAGTTCGCGCGGATGGCGATCACGGGATCAAGACGGGCGGCAACCGCTGCAGGAACAATCCCTGCGATAAGTCCGATCACTGAGGATACGCCGAGGCCAAGAATAATATTCTTTGCGCTGAGGGCTACCTGCAGGCTGCCAAAAGGCGCCAGCGTCAGGAGGAACACCAGGAAGATTCCCGCCAATCCGCCGATGAGGCTGAGGAAGATGGCTTCAAAGAGGAACTGAAACAGGATGAAGTAGTTTTTTGCGCCCAGCGATTTCTGGAGGCCGATGATGGGCGTTCGTTCCTTGACGGAGACAAACATGATGTTGGCGATACCGAAGCCCCCTACGAGAATCGAGAAGCCACCGATGATCCAGCCGGCGATGCCCACTACGTCGAACAAACCGCTGATGGCGTTGGCGATGGCTTCGGGGCGGTTGAAGGCAAAATTGTCTTTCATACCCGGACGCAGTCCGCGGCGGCCACGCATAAGGCCACGCATTTCATTCTCCAGCTCCACCAGGCCCAGGTCAAGGTCAGAGCCCTTCACGCTGATGGTCGACTCCACCTCACGCCAGTTGCCGGTGCCGGTCTGATAAAGTTTCCGGAAAGAGTTGTAGGGTACAAGCAGGGAATAGTCATTGCTTCGCATACCGATGAAGCTCTGCCCTTCGCGCTTGAGGATACCGATGACTTTATAAGTGAGGTCCTTGATTTTGATGTTCTGGCCGATGGGGTCGGCATTGGGGAAAAGCGCCTGGGCCACTTCAAAGCCCATGATGGCTACACTCCGTCCAGCTGAGATATCTTCAGGTGTGAAATAGCGACCCTGCTCGATGTTCAGATCAAAAACTTCATCATACCCATCGCCTGTACCCCTCAGGCCGATGTCGCCGATACTGCTGCTACCTCGCTTAATGGTGACGCCGCCGCGGGCGGCATGGATGGAGATGGCGGTGCTGTTGCGCAAGGTGGCCTTGAGAAAGCGGAACTCATTGACCGAAGGCGTTGGCCGGCGGAAGTACTCCCACCACTTGTAGGGGCCGTTGCCTTCCGGTGCCCAGGGCATCTTTCCTACATAAATCGTTGCCGTACCCAGGAAATTGAAACTCTCTTTAATATTCTTCTCCAGAGAGTCTACGAGGGTAAAAACCGCGATAATGGCAAAAATGCCTACGGTAACCCCCAGCAGGGAGAGGATGGTGCGTAGCACATTGGACTTGAGAGCCTTCCAGGCAAAGGCAAAACTCTCGGCGATAAGGCGCAGTACAAGCATGGACAAATAAACGGGAATAAATTCATTTCGGTTGTAAAATGGCCCGAATTAAAACAAATGCCTTATTTTTGCTGCCTCTTTATAAATAGGCCTCATCCGAGAGGAGGCCACAAGCCCGTAAGCTTATGAAACGAACGTCCGGCCATTATTCTGTTTTCTCCATTGCCGGCTTCCCGATAGTCAACCCAAATACACACACCTCAGCCCTATGAAGTTATCCGAATTCAAATTCGACCTGCCCAACAATCTCATTGCCCTCCACCCTTCCGAGAACCGCGACGAGGCGCGTCTGATGGTGATCCACAAGGACTCCGGCAAGATCGAACACAAGGTCTTCAAGGATATCGTAGGCTATTTTGGTGATGGCGACGTCTTTGTCGGAAATGATACCCTCGTATTCCCTGCCCGCCTCTATGGCCGCAAGGAGAAGACCGGCGCCAAGATTGAAGTCTTTTTGCTCCGCGAGCTGAATGCGGAAATGCACCTGTGGGATGTACTGGTGGATCCTGCCCGCAAGATCCGCGTCGGCAATAAATTATATTTCGGTGACGGCGACCTGGTAGCCGAAGTCATCGACAACACCACCTCACGCGGCCGCACCATCCGCTTCCTCTTCGATGGTGACTCTGAAGCCTTCGACAAGATTGTAGAAACCCTCGGCGAGACGCCGCTGCCAAAATACATCAAGCGCAAGATTGAGCCGGCGGACAAAGAGCGCTTCCAAACCATTTACGCCAAAAAGAAAGGCGCGGTATCAGCTCCCACAGCCGGACTTCATTTCACACGGCAGCTCATGAAGCGGATGCAACTCAAAGGCATCGACATGACCTACGTGACATTGCACATCGGCCTCGGAACGTTCCGCGCGGTAGATGTTGAAGATCTCACCAAGCACAAGATGGACTCCGAGAACTTCATCGTAGGTCCGGAAGCGGTGAAAATGGTTAACCGTGCCCTCGACGAGAAGAATAAGGTTTGTGCGATTGGCACGACCTCCATGCGCGCATTGGAGACAGCTGTGTCGGCCAACAACCGCCTGAAGGAAAAGGAAGGATGGACAGACAAGTTCATTTTCCCTCCGTATGAATTTAAGATCTGCAGCGGATTGGTCACCAACTTCCACCAGCCCGAGTCAACGTTGCTAATGATGGCCTGTGCCTTCGGAGGGTTTGACCTGGTCATGCAGGCCTACCAGACCGCCAAGAAAGAGAAATACAAGTTTCTCACCTATGGCGATGCAATGCTGATCATCTAATCGCGCAGGCGCACGAGGTAGATAAACATCCCGATCCCGATCGGATACACAATCATGTAGACGGGCGTTGGTTTGATGAAACCCATGATCATCGTTACCGGCAACAGCAGCAGAATGATCCCTGCCGCAAGCATGATATTCTTTTTGGTTCCGGGAGGTGCCTGCTCATAGATTTTCAGCAGTCGGTGGATGAGAAACCCGAAGGCGGCGGCGTTGAGAATCAAGAGAATTATACGGGGCATGCGTTGGGGGTTTGGCAAAGCTATGAAAACCTTACTCCAACAACTAGAACGAGTATTCCAATATCTACTCGCGGGTAACCACCGCAAAGACGCAACGGCGCCAAGTTCCGCAAAGAACCTTCGCGGTCCTTCGCGGCTTCGCGACTTTGCGGTGGTTACCCACTCTCAATCAGAAAACAAAGACTGGCCAATTGCCCACCAGCACCCACCTTGGAGCATTAATCCAATTCGCTAATTTGCACACGCTATATATTCACGCTTGACCAAAAAAGAACACGCCCTCATCGTCGCCGGCGGAAAAGGTACCCGCATCAAAAGCGCCACTCCCAAACAGTTCATCGAACTGAACGGCAAGCCCGTGCTTTTCCATACGCTGGAAGCTTTCCATCGGTACTCATCCTCTTTACACATTGTTCTCGTTCTTCCTGACGACGATATGGCTACATGGAAGGATCTGGTGAAGAAGCATGGCTTCGCGCTCCCGGTGACACTGCAAAGCGGCGGTGACACCCGCTTTCAGTCTGTGAAGCGCGGGCTGGAGAAGATACCCGGCAGCGGACTGGTAGCCATACACGATGGTGTGCGCCCGCTGGTGAGTGAGGATATCATCGGCGCCTCCTTCCGGCTGGCGGCAGTGCATGGGACGGCCATTGCGGCGGTTCGCTTGAAAGAGTCTTTGCGGATGACCGATCAGGATACGACGCGCGCCGTCGATCGCTCCAAATACCGCCTGATTCAGACGCCACAGACCTTCGACCTCGATCTTATCCGAAAGGCGTACGAAATGAAGGAAGACCTCAGCCTCACGGATGACGCCAGCGTGGCTGAACATGCCGGACATCTGATTTCGCTTTTTGAAGGGAGTTACGAGAACATCAAGATCACAACGGCGGAAGATCTTATCGTAGCCAGCGCGTTGCTTCAGACAAAAGCCAAAGTGTAGAATTCCCTCTACATTTCGCAACCATCATCCGTTACTTAAATCAGCAATCGATTGTATCGATAAAAGGAACAGTTTTTTCTCTGTTGGCCTGCAACCAATAATCTGTTCTTATGAAACTCCCCAAGAAACAATTCGTCATCGATCTCATGGACCTGAACCTGGGCAGCCTTAGCCTGGTAGGAGGCAAGAACGCCTCCCTCGGAGAAATGATCCAAAACCTCTCCAAACTGGGTATCGCTATCCCTCATGGCTTCGCCATTACCGCAGAAGCCTATTGGGAATTTCTAAAATTCAATAACCTCGAAAAAACACTGGAGAAGATCATTACCGATATGGACATCGAAAACCTCATCGCCCTGCGCAAAGGCGGAGCACAGGTGAGACAGATGATCCGCAACGGCAAGTTTCCTCCACAACTGGAGCAGGAAATTGTGGAAGGCTACCAGCATCTGTCGGTGCACTATGGCCAGGAGGCTACCGACGTGGCGGTACGATCGAGTGCAACATGCGAAGATCTGCCCGACAATTCCTTCGCTGGCCAGCAGGAAACTTACCTCAATGTCCGGGGGAATGAGGGCATCCTGGAGTCTGTCCGCAATTGCTTCGCCTCATTGTTTACCGACCGAGCCATCTCCTACCGGCGTCATTTCAACTTTGACCCGTTTGATGTGGGGCTTTCTGTTTGCATTCAAAAAATGGTGCGCTCTGACCTGGCCAGCTCCGGTGTAGCCTTTTCACTCGACACCGAGTCGGGATTCAAAGACGTCGTGATCATCAATGGCTCGTATGGCCTCGGCGAGATGATCGTGCAGGGATCCATTTCTCCCGATGAATTCATCGTCTTTAAGCCAACATTGAAAGAGGGATATGCTTCCATCATCGAAAAGAAGTTGGGCAACAAAAGCCACAAAATGGTCTATGGCGACGACCCGGGTCAGCTCACAAAAATCGTCCCTGTGGAAAAGGACCTTCAACAGAAATTCTGCCTCACCGATGCGCAGGTTCTGGAACTCTCACGCTGGGTGGTCACCATCGAAAAGCACTACTCGTCGATCAATGAACGTTGGTGCCCTATGGATATCGAGTGGGCCATTGACGGTCTTACCGACAAACTCTACATCGTACAGGCTCGGCCCGAAACCATCCATTCACGGAAAGAAGAAGGCACTCTGGTGGAGTACAACATCGTGGAGCCTGCACCGGAAAAACGAATACTCAATGGCATTGCCGTGGGAAGCGGCGTGGGCACCGGTAAAGTCGTCATCATGTTCTCACTGGATGGGCGCGACGGCTCACATGACGGGGTAAACTTTCAAATGGGCGACGTCCTCGTCACCGACATGACGGATCCTGATTGGGAACCCATCATGAAAAAGGCCTCGGCCATCGTCACCAACAAAGGCGGACGCACCTGCCACGCCGACATCGTTGCCCGCGAACTCGGCGTACCCGCCATTGTCGGCACCATGACGGGCACTGAAGTGCTTACAGATGACCAGGTAATTACCGTTTCATGCTGCGAGGGCGACACCGGCTATATCTATAATGGCGAGATCCCTTTTCGAAAACAGGAGACCAACCTCAGCGAGCTTCCCGAAATATCAACACCGATTATGCTGAACGTGGGGTCACCGGACCTGGCATTCAAGTTCTCACACATCCCCAACGCTGGCGTCGGTCTGGCACGTGAGGAGTTCATCATCACCACCTACATCCAGGCACATCCGCTGGCCTTGCTGAAACACAAAGAACTTGGCGATGAAGTACTCAGCAAAAAGATCGCGCAACTGATCACAGGGTATGCATCCGAAGAGGACTTCTTCGTCCAAAAATTATCGTTTGGCATCGCCCGCATCGGCGCGGCCTTCTATCCCAACCCGGTGATCGTGCGGTTCTCCGATTTCAAAACCAATGAGTACGCCAACCTGCTTGGTGGAAGTTACTTTGAGCCCAAAGAAGAAAACCCAATGATCGGCTGGCGCGGCGCTTCCCGGTACTATTCTGAAAGCTACCGCCACGCCTTTGGACTGGAGTGCGAGGCCATCAAACGCGTACGGGAGGAACTGGGGCTCACGAATGTCGTGGTGATGATCCCCTTCTGCCGCACCGTGGGCGAACTGCTGCGCGTGTATGAGGTCATGAAGTCTTACGGTCTCGAAAGAGGCAAAGACGGCCTGGAAGTTTACCTCATGGCCGAGATCCCTTCCAACATCATCCTCGCCGAAGAATTCGCCGACCACATCGATGGCTTCTCCATCGGCTCCAACGACCTCACGCAACTCACCCTGGGCCTCGACCGCGATTCATCACTGGTCGCCGACCTCTACGATGAACGCAACCCGGCCGTCAAGCGACTTATTTCAAGTCTCATTCAAACCGCCAAGCGGAAGGGTGTCAAAGTCGGCATCTGCGGCCAGGGCCCCTCCGACTTCCCCGGTTACGCCGGATTCGGTGCTTCGTACAAGGAAGACGTTGGCTGCGCATCAGGTGGTGGAGGTGTTTGAGCATGCGTAGCACCTCACCCCCCCGCCCCCTAACCGAGACGGAGAGGGGGAGAGTCCCAAAAGTAAACGTTACTACATAGTTTGGGGTGATCGTAGTAGGAATATTGGAGGAGACTATATCAACTCAGATCACTTTGGTACGAAGGAGATGCGCCGGTGTTGGGGCTCCCTTCTCCGCTTCAGCCTGCCCCGATGACCTATCGGGGGAGAAGGGCCGGGGATGAGGTAACGGGAGCGCCTTCAAATTTACCTGCCCCTCAATCGCTTGGGGCCTTCCTTGCCAAAAACAAAAAAGGAGACCCACCGGATCTCCTCTTTCATCCCGATATCCATCGGAACAAATTCTTAACGATTTCTTTCAATACTCATCTTCATTAAAGAAGAAATCTTCCTTCGTCGGGTAGTCGGGCCAGATCTCTTCGATGCTCTCGTAGGGCTGTCCGTCGTCTTCAAGCTCCTGCAGGTTTTCCACTACCTCGAGCGGCGCGCCGGAACGGATGGAAAAGTCAATAAGCTCGTCTTTTGTAGCCGGCCAGGGTGCGTCTTCCAGATATGAGGCTAGTTCCAGTGTCCAGTACATAGTGGTGTTTAAAATTCCCGCAAAAATAGAATTAAATAGCCCATAGTCAATAGGCCCGCCCGCCATTGTTGTGACCTTTCCACAACACCCCCCACAGGGCGTTGAAATAGCCCTGCCCATCCCGTTGGACTCCCGACGAAAAACTGCATATTTGCCCGCTTAACGCAATATTTCTTCCATGGCTGACGAAAAAATCATCTTTTCCATGACGGGGGTCAACAAGATCTACCCCCCATCGAAACAGGTACTCAAAAACATCTACCTCTCCTTCTTCTACGGCGCCAAGATCGGTGTACTCGGTCTCAACGGCTCGGGTAAGTCGTCACTGCTGCGCATCATCGCGGGCATCGACAAGGAGTTTCAGGGCGAGGTTGTCTCCGACCTGACCTATACCGTAGGCATGCTCGAACAAGAGCCCCAGCTCGATAAGACGAAGACCGTTAAAGAAATCGTTGAAGAAGGCGTGAAAGAAACCGTCGACCTCCTCAAAGAATTTGAAGCTATCAACGAGAAGTTCGCCGACCCGGAGATCATGGAGAATCCCGACAAGATGGAGAAGCTCATTGAGCGTCAGGGACAAGTCCAGGAGAAACTCGACGCCGTCAACGCATGGGACCTCGACCACAAACTGGAGCGAGCCATGGATGCCCTGCGGTGCCCCCCTCCCGACGCGAAAGTAGAATACCTCTCCGGCGGTGAGAAGCGCCGCATCGCGCTATGCAGGCTGCTGCTGAAAGAGCCGGACGTGCTCTTGCTTGACGAACCCACCAACCACCTGGACGCGGAGTCCGTGCAGTGGCTGGAGGAACACCTCCGCCAATACAAAGGCACCATCATCGCCGTCACCCACGACCGCTACTTCCTCGACAACGTTGCTGGATGGATTCTGGAACTCGATCGCGGTGAAGGCATTCCCTGGAAAGGAAACTACTCATCATGGCTGGATCAGAAGCAGAAGCGCCTGCAGCAGGAAGAAAAATCAGAATCGAAGCGACAGAAGGCGTTGCAGCGTGAATTGGAATGGGTGCGGATGAGCCCCAAGGGTCGCCACGCCAAAGGAAAGGCGCGCCTGGGTGCATACGAAAAACTGCTCGGCGAAGAAGCCCGCGAGAAAGAAGAGAAACTGGAGATCTACATTCCGCCCGGACCCCGTCTCGGCAATAAGGTCATTGAAGCCAACGGCGTATCGAAAGCTTACGGCGACAAACTCCTCTATGAGAATCTTACCTTCTCGTTACCTCCCGCCGGCATTGTGGGCATCATCGGTCCCAACGGTGCAGGAAAAACCACGCTCTTCAAGATGATTACCGGCAAAGAAAAACCCGATGCCGGTACATTTTCTGTCGGCGAAACGGTGAAGATCGCCTATGTCGACCAGGAGCATGACGACCTGAAGCCTGAGGACACCGTCTTTCAGGCCATCACCGGTGGCAACGACCTGATCCTGATCGGCGGCAAGGAGATGAATGCGCGGGCCTATGTGGGCAAATTCAACTTCAACGGCAACGACCAGCAGAAGAAAGTGAAAGAGCTCTCCGGCGGTATGCGCAACCGTGCCCATCTGGCTATAGCCCTCAAGCAGGGCGGCAACCTGCTTCTCCTCGACGAGCCCACCAACGATCTTGACGTAAACACGCTGCGTGCTTTGGAGGAAGCCCTGGAAAACTTCGGCGGCTGCGCGGTGATTATCTCCCACGACCGCTGGTTCCTCGACCGCGTATGTACCCACATCCTCGCCTTCGAAGGCGACTCACAGGTGTTCTGGTTTGAGGGGACGTTTAGCGAGTATGAAGAAAACAAGAAGAAGCGGTTGGGTGATGATCAGCCGCATAGGATTAAATATAAGAAGCTAGTAAAGTAATCTAATTCTTTCTGATGTATAGCTATTGCACCTGCCTTGCAATCCTGCTTACTTCATTAACGACCTTGGCTCAACAAGCTGGGGAGATTTATACTCCATTGGAAAGGGGTAACTTCCTGGGAAGCGATCGAGTAGGAATCTGGACCTATTATGATAAACCGACAGAGCCGGCGTTGACCATTGATTATTCAAAAGGTGAGGTGCTCTATTTCAAACCGGATACTTCAACCTATATCGTAAAGGAAGGCAACCAAAGAGTGCCCCGACGCTTGGCCCGGCCCTGCCGGTTTCATGGGTCATACTTACCCCTGTTTCAACATTATTCACAATCCATCGATTTTCCCTATTCACTTTTAAATAAGGCTGAGAAGTCGAAGGAGCCTATCCGGGCGCAATTAATATTTGAAGTTGGGGAGGATGGACTGGCGAGAAATCCTGAAGTCATCGGTGATCCAGGTTTTGGCGTACCTCGCGCGATGGTGAAAGCCTTTGAGACCGCACCCAACACCTGGATCACAGGAATCCAGGAAGACGGCAAACCGTGCACGTGCTTGATGGCCATCGAGTTTCGGATTTGTGTGGACTCCTGCCCTCCCCCAAAACCCTCAAGCGCGGCGAAGCTGATTTATGGGGTCAGCACAGTAGTTGGCAAAAGACCTGGAAAGCCAGCATCTTTTCTGACGATGACGGTTGAGAACCAGGGCCTCCAGTTTTCACCGGACAATAGAAAGATACTCATGGAGACTACGTCACTGGGTTATTCCGGAATGTCGGGCTATGGTGGACAGACGCGTGGACTCATCGTTGACCGCAACACAGGACACGTCACTGTAATTCCTTTTTCCAACATCAATGGGTGCTTCTGGTTGTCCGACAATCGGATATTTTTCAAGTATTCCATCCCT
>CAYMPU010000152.1:0-7855 GCA_964392375.1 uncultured Ohtaekwangia sp.
CAGCAGGCGCTGCAGCCGGAAAAACCGTTCTTCATGTACTACGCACCGGGCGCCACACACGCTCCGCACCATGCACCCAAAGAGTACATCGAAAAATACAAAGGGAAATTCGATCAGGGATGGGACAAGATCCGCGAGGAAACGCTCGCCCGTCAGAAAAAGGCAGGCATCATTCCGGAATCTACGCAGCTCGCTCCCAAGCCTGCAGAGATCAAAGACTGGGAGGCACTCTCCGCTGATGAGAAGAAATTGTTTGCACACCAGATGGAAGTGTATGCAGGCTTTGCCGAGCACACGGACTATGAGTTCGGCCGACTGGTGACGGCCCTGGAAGAAATGGGCGAACTGGACAACACGATCATCATCTTCATCGCCGGCGACAATGGTGCCAGCGCGGAAGGACAGATGAACGGGATGTTCAGCGAGATGACGTATTTCAACGGTATTCCGGAAACGGTGCCCGATATGCTGAAGCACTACGATGAGTGGGGATCGGCGAGCACGTACCCGCACTATGCTGCCGGCTGGGCAGTGGCCATGGACGTTCCGTTTACCTGGACCAAACAGGTGGCCTCCGACTTCGGCGGCACACGCAACGGCATGATCATCCATTGGCCCAAGGGCATCAAAGCAAAAGGAGAAATCCGTTCCCAGTTCGGGCACGTCGTGGACATCGCTCCGACGATCTATGAATTGTCTGGCATCCCCGCGCCGAAGATGGTCAACGGCATCGCGCAAGATCCTATCGAAGGAACGAGCCTTGCCTACTCATTCAACGACGCCACTGCCGCCGAGCAGCACAAGGTGCAGTACTTTGAAATGTTCGGCAACCGCGGCGTCTATCAAGACGGCTGGTTCGCACGGACGATACACAAGGCTCCCTATTTGCCCAAACCTTACACGGCATTGCTGGAAGACAAGTGGAATCTTTACAACACTCAGGAGGACTTCAGTCTATCCAATGACCTCGCCGGCCAGAATGCTGACAAGCTGAAGGCCATGCAGGATGTGTTCATGAAAGAAGCGGAGCGGTACCATGTACTGCCCATCGATGACCGGACTTTTGAGCGCATGAGCGCAGCCGCCATGGGCCGGCCGACGGTTATGGGTGACCGCACTTCGGTAACCTACAGTGAGGGCATGAAAGGCATGGGCGTCGATATTTTCATCGACCTGCGCAACAAGGGCTATGTGATGACGGCGGATGTTGAAGTCGGCGCCAACGGCAGCGGCGTTATCGTCTGCCAGGGTGGTCGCTTCGGCGGACTAACATTCTATATGAAGAATGGCAAGCCTGCCTTCAGCTACAATTTCCTTGGACTTCAAACCACCAACATCATGGCGAGCCAGGCTTTGAAGCCGGGCAAGTATACCATCGTCTATGATTTCGCCTATGATGGCGGCGGCCCCGCAAAAGGAGGCCTTGGGACCATCACTGTCAACGGAACCAAAGTAGCGGAAGGTCGTCTCGAGCGCACACAGGGAGGTATCTTCTCCGTCGATGATCTCGCCGATGTCGGCATTGATGAGGGGACGATGGTGGCGGATTATGGGGGAGCGAGTCGGTTTAATGGGAAGCTTCATAAAGTTACTATCGAGCAGAGAAAATAGGAGGTAGGAGACAGGAGGTAGGAGGCAGGAGATGGACCTATGGGGGAAAGCGCTTGGCTATGAGTGAAGTCTGAACTGTGATTTGCAGTTGATTTTGATGATGATATGATTGTCGAAGTGAAGGCAATCAGGCGAATCAGCAAAATCATGTGAAGATCATAGTTCAGACAACCGAGCACGTTATTCACACGCTGGGATCGAAGCGGGGTGGCTGCGGCTTCGTGGTGGAGAGGGTTGTGGGCTGAACATCTCCTACCTCACCCCCGGCCCCTCTCCGAGACGGAGAGGGGGGAGGTAAAGCTCAACCACGATTCAGTAGTGGTTGATTACAAGCACGACTGTCATCCCGGACTTTCAATCGACTTTGTCCCTGAATTTCGGAGCGAAGTCTGAACTGTGATTTGCCGATGATTTGAATGATGATGTGATTGGAAATCGAAATGTTGAAGCCAACAGATCAATATATTCATCATGAAAACCGTACAAGCATATGAGCCTAGCATCGGATTGATTTTGTTATCTTTATGGGATGCTATTAACACCTTAGGAAACTGTCGCTGCCATCAGAAACCGGGTCATCGACCAGCTTTTTGCAATCGACGATGCCGATTATCTGTTCAAGCTTTCGCAAATGATTCGTCAAGCGCGTCCCGAGTCCGGCCGTGTGACATTGTCTGAAGATCAGAAACTAATGCTCGCCATGAGCGAAGATGACATTGCTGCCGGGCGTACCATCGACCAGCAGGTACTTCACGAGCGCGACCTGCAGTGGCTAAAAAGAAAATAGTTTGGACGGAGACCGCTGCCCAGCAAAGACGGATTATTCTTGAGTACTGGGTCCAGCATAATCAATCAGTAACATATTCTCTTAGGTTGCTTGAGGCAAGCAATGAAAAGGCTTTGCGGATTGCAGCCCACCCACTTTCCTATAGACAATCCGAATTCTCTGATACTGTTTACTGTTTACCGTTCACCCCGATTCCGCGAGACGCTACATCGGGGCAAACTGTCTACCGTTTACTGCCCACCGTTCACTATTCAAATTCCACTTGTGCAGGAAATCAATTTCAGTGCGGACTATATGGCTCAACATTTCATATGTTCTTTTTTGGCTTGATCCAAAAAAGATCAAGAAAAAAATATGCTTCCGCGCACAGGGCCAGCGCACGCCCGCATTTTTTTCGGGCCAGCGCACTCGATCTTTCAATTGGAGTAACTCCTGGATTTGAAGATGATCGTTCAACCAGCTTCGTGTCAATACTACTTACGAAGATTTCTACGGGTCCGCGTTGCCCCGCCTACCGCGGTTTCACAACATTGTATTCCACAACCTTCGTGTAGGTCGAATCCCTGAGTTTGATGGCTACCAGGAATTTCTTCTTGGCGGTACCCGTTTGGTCAAACTGATTGGCAGTGGCTGTGAAAGAGACCTTTCCCATCCGTACGCCGGAAGGATCGGTTACCAGGGTGATGGGCTTTCCATCCACAGACATTTCGAATTTTTGCACTTCGGGAGACATGGCCAGGAAAACGTCGGCCTCGTAGTTTGAGCCGGATGTTACATCGGTGGAGCGCGGTACGATGACGGGCGTGAATTTCCCGCCAGCGGATCCAAAAGTTAACAGTGGCCCTGCATTGAGTCGTGACGTAACGAGATTTTTGATGTTGTCGTGCAATTTCTGTATTTGAATCCGGTTTGCTTCAAGGCTGTCCTCCAGACTTTGTGTTGGCCACCAGGGCTTGTCGCCGGTGAAGGGGATCAGGTAGGCCTTCAAGGTTTCCATCGGGGTACCCTCGGCGCCATGGTTGATCGCATCAATGCCGGAGGCAAGGACAAACACCAGGAGGCCATTGAAGAAACCGGTAAAAGCCAACCGGATGCTCATGGTCTTGTTCTTCAGGGCCAGCAGCACAATCGATCCCCCGACAGCGGCCACCATTCCCACCCATTTGATATAATCCGGAGATAGACTCGTCAGGCTCGATGAGAACGTCGAGAAGATCCACACCGCGAGGGCCGTTGCTCCAATGGAGATTAGGGTTCTGTTGTCCAGCCATTGTGCAGGTACCGCTGGCACTGGTACGGTATTCACCGCGTAGGATTTCATCCTCTCTTTTTCGCGCGAGAACTGGAGGGCTTTGTGAACGAGTGATTCCGCTTCGAATTTTTGCTTGAACGCGGAGTCGCCTGCGAGTCGTGATTGAAACTGCGCGAGTTCTTCAGGCGTCAGTTCCTTTCTGAAGTATTTTTCAATGAGTTCCAGATCTTCCATATAACTATTTTCAAAAGTTCAGTTCACTGTTTACTGTTCACCTACCGCTGGCCTTCGAGAACCTCAGGCACCTCCTTCGAGGGCCTGCCTTCCCTTCGACAAGCTCAGGGCCGGCGAGAAACCTCAGGCAGCTCCTTCGAGAGCCTGCCTTCCCTTCGACAAGCTCAGGGCTGGCGAGAACCTCAGGCACCTCAGGCAGCTCAGGCGGCGCCTTGACCGTTCACCGTTTACCGTATCCCATTCCAAGTCTTGGTCACCTACCGCTGGCCTTCCCTTCGACAAGCTCAGGGCTGGCGAGAGCCTCAGGCACCTCCTTCGAGAACCTGCCTTCCCTTCGACAAGCTCAGGGCTGGCGAGAACCTCAGGCACCTCAGGCAGCTGCCTTGACCGTTGACCGTTTACCGTTCACCGTTTACCGTTCACTGCTTACCGTTCACTGCTTACCGTTCACCGACTTGTTCTCAAAAGCCTCTCCGCCGCCACACGAGCCCGCAACAGGCAATCACCCTTTTTCTTCTTGGCCGTATTGGCATTCTTGTACTTATGTTTCTCAGCAATCTGTTCGTAGTCTAACTGGTTCAGGTACCAGTCGATCATGATTTCATTACACGGTGGTCCCATGTCGTCCAGCAACTGGAGGGCGAGCAACTCGAGGTGATCGATGTTGGGGCCATCGGATTCTGGTATGGACTCCACACCATCCAAGGGTACTGTCTTTCCGGTCTTCCGGATTTTGTAGAGGAGGAGGTTGTAGGCGACGCTGTGCAAATAGGTAGAGAGCTTTGCGGTCAGTACGCTCAACTCCCCGGACTTGATTTTGGTACATACGATCACCATCACATCCTGGTAGTGGTCTTCAAACGCGATTTCACGCGAACTGTCGTATTTGTAAACCACGCCTTTCACCACGTCCTGGAAGTTTTCATAGAATGCCTTTTGCACGGCAGGGTTGTCGTTTCGGATGCCCTCTAAATATTCCTCGTCTGACATGGTTAATAACAAATAAGGTGAAATGTCACCGGCTTTCATACACGGCGGTAACAACCCTCTTTTTACGCTATCAACCTATAAAAAAGGATGAAAACCATCAAGCCAATGTATTACGGAAGGCCGGGGCTATCCACGAGGATAAGGCGGCGTTTGTTCTTCAATCTGCTATCGCTGCTGTTCCTCCTGTTTGTGGCCGTGGTGTCTGTGGTTGCGAATCGTTCGTAGGCTGGAGGTAAACAATATGAAGTATGAAAAGGAATAACATAAAGTGCACTATCGCTCAACCTGATGTCAAGCTTGTGGTTGCGCTCATCCTGGCCGTTGCAATAACAGGGATGAGTATGTGGCTCCTGATGCACCTATAAAAAATGAAATGTTCAAACAACAATTGACGACCATGAATAACCAAGACAACGATTCAGAGACATACTGTCGCCTTCCTTCCAGGATATGCTCGCGCATGCAGGATAATCTGCTGCTGCTGATGTTTTTGGCGGTGATGACGGTTGTGGCTGGGTTGGATTGAGTGACTCGGGTTGCTGTTGGAGCAAATAGCCCGTTGAAGGAACGCTTTTGTATCACGGAGTTTCACGGAGGAATGCACAGAGGTGCACAGAGAATGCAAGGGATTTTGGTTGACGATTAACGTGGTGCTTCGTGGGGAGGTGTATGGTTGAAGGAACGCTTTTGTATCACGGAGTTTCACGGAGGAATGCACGGAGGTGCACGGAGAATGCAAGGGATTTTGGTTGACGGTTAATGTGGGGCTTCGTGGGGGGGTGTACGGTTGAAGGAACGCTTCTTGTATCACGGAGTTTCACGGAGGAATGCACGGAGGGGCACAGAGAATACAATAGTCTGGATGAAGAATTGGATATGGAAAAACGTTTTGTGATCTATTTATTTGTTGTCCTTGCGTCGACGTGTGTGCATGCACAGGAACGGGTATTGGATGTGAGCGAGGTGGATGGGGTGGTGGATGCCTGGCATGAGGCGCTCAACACGAGGGACGTGTCGGCCTTGAGAGCACTCTATGCTGAAGAGGTGATGTTCTATGGCAGGACGTTGCCGAAGGACAGTTGTTTGATGATCACATCCCAGCGATTGGAGTCTTCGGAGTATCGCCATCACCGGATTATCGCCAGGCCGGTCGTCAGCGTGTTTGGTGATGATGTTATCCGAGCCTCATTTGTGCTGCAGGTTACGTCCGGAGCCGTTGTCGCTGATCATGATGCGTACCTGCTGATCAAAAGGTTTAGTGGCGAGTTGAAGATCATGGGAGAGAGCGATCTGGCGACGGATGAAAAGACAGGATTTGTTCCGGACATTGGCAGTGAGTTGAATACTTCGCTGTTGTCGGTGAGAAATGCCCAGGTGGAGGAGAACTTCTGGAGAAGGGTTAATCATGTGTTGTTGACGCTGCTGTGCGGGGTTGGATTGGTTGGTCTGGCGTTTCTGGTTTGGAGGTGGAGGAAACTTTAATAGCGGGACTTCTTCGGGGCCTATTCCGGGTTCTGGGTTTCGGGTTCTGGGTACTGGGTTTGGGTTTCGGGACTGTTCACCCCGATTCCGCGAGACGCTGCATCGGGGCAAGCTGTTCACTGGCTCCCGTCTTGCAACTCACCCCGTCCTTGCTGCGCTCGGACACCCCTCTCTACTTCGTAGAGAGGGGGCGCTCCACCTATGCTAGCTTTGGTGGACAAGCCCGCCTTCGCTAGCTTCGGCGGGCAGGTCAGTTGGTACGCGGGCAACGCTTGCGCCTTGCTTGGGTCAAATATGAAACGCCCGAATAGGACGTTGTCCACTTCTGTCCCGTTCTGTCCACTTCTGTCCTCCGTTGTCCAGATTTGTCCACTTCTTTGCACGTACTTTTGCTAGACAGAATAGCAGGCGAATAACAGGAGAGTGACAGTGGCATAGCAGGAGCATCTAAGGAAAGTGACAGTGGCATAGCAGGAGCATCTAAGGAGAGTGACAGTGGCATAGCAGGAGCATCTAACCTGGCTCACCCCCGCATTTTTTTCGGGCCAGCGCACTCGATCTTTCAATCGGAGTGACTCCTTGGATTTGAAGGTGACCTTTCAGCCAGCTTCGCCTCAATACTACTTACAAAGATTTTTCGGGACTCCGCGTTCACCCGCCCCATGCCCCTAAAGGGGGATGACTGGAACGGTCAATCCGCCGAAGAGTTAATATAAAACTCGCCTTTGTGCGGTGGGATTTCTTCATTCACTCCGTGGTAGAAATCCTGTGTCATGTTTTCAGCAAGCTCACGCATCAATGGCGATCGGGTTTTGTATTTCATGAGCTTCTCGATGATGATCACGACGGCTTCGAATTTGTCCTTGGGGCTTGTGTCGACAATTTCAGCTTGCAACTCGCTGATCTCAGGGATAATCAATTCATATTTTTCAAAGGTGAGCGTCAACTTCTCCAGCATGTCATCGACGTACTTATGTTCCAGCGGCCGTTTTATGAAATCGTCTTTTTTCATGATTATTTGGACTCCATGAAAGTAATGGAATTCTTCTTAGGAGGCAATCCCGGAACAAGTCCGGGATGACACCGGAACCCCGGCACAAGGCCGGGGCAAGCTGATCCGGAATGAAAAGTCAAAAAAGAAATCGAGAAAGTGTAGAGTGGTCACCAAAATTGCAGCGTAAATTATGGCCAGGGGCAGATACTTTAACTATTGAATTCACCCTGATGGTATGAAGAAAGGGCTCATTTTGGCAACATTGCTTCCTTGTGGTGCCTCACCATGGAGGAAGAGCCGGTAAGTTTATTTATGAATCAGGACCAATGCCTAATTTGAATACTGCAGTAATTTCTGTCGGAAGAAATGCGTATGGTCATCCAGATTTGAGAAACCTTCAAGAATTGAGCAATAAGGGCTTTCATGTAGTCAGAACGGACCGTTATGGTGATTATAAAATAAAATTGTTAAACTAACAGGCAAAACAGAGCAGCAATGAGCAAAA
>CAYMPU010000153.1:0-5002 GCA_964392375.1 uncultured Ohtaekwangia sp.
TACCAGATGTTATCGTAGGTGGTCCATGCCATCGCAATGGGCAGTAGCGAACCAATCAGGATACCAACATACGGAATGAACGTGAGTATCGAGGCGATAAAGCCGAAGAGGATGGGATGCGGTACGCCGAGGACCATGAGCCCAACGCTGTTGAGAATGCCTACCACGAGGTAAACGATTCCCATACCCTTGATGAAATTGAAATAGGCCTGTATCGTGAGGATAAGGATCTGTTTCGTATTCTCATTCCGCTCAGCAGGGAAAATCCGATACAGTACTTTTACCCAATGATGCCTATAGTAGAGGATGAGGACTGTGTACACCGGAACGAGGATGAGGACAACGGCGGAGATCGCAGAGAACGAAATAGCGTCGCCCACGAGGGTCAATGTGCCGCCGGCAAGCTGGTCGGAAAGTTTCGTCAACAATTTATCTTGTTGAACCGCTGAAACTCCAAAGAAATCCGTCAACGCCCGGCTCATGTCTGTGGCGGCGGTCAGCAATTTACCCTGAAGTCCAGGCCACTCATGAAGGAACCCCATGAACTGTTGTACCAAAAGCACAGCGAGGCCGGCAACAAGGATCGTCAGGATACTCACATTGACGATGATCGCCGACATACGACCGATGCCTTTGCGTTCCATCCATGCGCAGGAAGGATACAGCACAAAACTGATAAGAACGGCGAAGCTCAGCGGAATGAGGACGTCGCGGCCGAAGTACAGGATGAGCGAACCGTAGATGATGTACTGGAGGTACGTCAGTACCGTTGGCGTTTGATTGCCGGCTATCCGTCCAGGCCGAAAGTTGCTGAATCTCGGGGTTTGCATGAAGACTTCCCTCCTCATGGGGAATGCCTAAATCTAATCAAATTACCCTGTTGCGCCGCTGAGGGCAGTCATCGAAGGCATGTGATTATTATCAACTTCTAGTTGGCTGATGCCGATGCACCGTCGACCAACAGGGATTCCAGTTTGGTGTCCAGATCAGCGCCGCGCAGACCCTTGGCCACCACTTTTCCCTCCGGGTCCAGGAGGAAATTCATCGGAATGGCGTTGATGCCATACAGTTTGCCTGCTGAAGACTGCCACCCCTGGAGATCGGACAACTGCAGCCATGTCAACTTATCCTTCTTGATCGCTTCGATCCATTTCTCCCGGTCTTCCTCCGTATCGAGTGAGACGCCGACGACTTCGAAGCCCTTTCCTTTCTTGTTGTACTTGTTGTATGATTTGACGAGGTTAGGATTCTCACGACGGCAGGGGCCGCACCAGCTCGCCCAGAAGTCGATGAGCAGGTACGTTCCGCGTAGCGACGACAACGCGACGGGTTTGCCATTGACATCGTTCATCGTGAAGTCCGGGGCCACCTGGTTGATATCTGTCCTCTTTGCGATATCGAGCAAGCCTTCGATCTTTCTGCCGATGGCTGAGACGCGCACCGTTGAGTCCAGCAGCATTACCGCGCTGTCGAATTTGGCCACGTTCGGATTGTACATGAACATCTCGTACACTTCGTAGGCAGCCACGTAAGAAGCCGGGTGCTCTTTGATGAAGGTCATCGTGACCTGGTTCTTATCTTTCTCAATAGCGTCATAGGTCTTTTCAAGACTGTCGATGCGCGACTTGTCGCCCGATTCTACAGCGGCCCGGTAATGGGTACTGAAGGCTTCCATCCGTTCGTTTACCGACGCCTTCAATCCATCGAGGTTGGCCTGGTCTTCATTGCAACGGCCACCCGTAATTTTGGCTTCCGACAAGGAATCTTTCGAAGCTTGTATGGCGATGGTTCCGTTTTCGAGGTAGAACATATAATACGATTTCTTGTCGCCCTGTATCCTAAGTGTTGCCTGGAGGGGCTCGGCCGTTTTACCCGTAAAAACATACTGCCCGTTGACACTCTTTGCGGAGTCGGTTTTGCGCTCGTCGCCGAGCCGGTAGTACAGGAGCATCGTTCCAGTATCCAGACCTTTGAGCGCCACAGTTACCGTGTAGGTTGTATCTGCAGCTGCCTGCTTCCCATCCGGGCTTGAACAGGAAAGGTTCAAAGCGACGGCAAACAGGGCAAGTACGGTGACGAACAGGATATTCTTCATGCGATCAGGTTAACAATTTCGGTCCCAAACTAATCAATAAGCACCAGAACCATATTCCCTGAACGGAGAAAGGGCACCGCTCGTTGCTGTGGGGCAGGAACCAGGAATTCGCTGACTTGACCCGGCTCCAGGGCCACATGAAGAAACCCCATTAACCATCATGATTATAATCATTGGTTCTCGCTGTTTCCGGATGTAAACTTCGATAGAAGAAAAGGAAGTCATAGTCCATTCGGAATTCAAAATTCAATTGTATGGAAGCCAAGAAATCAGAGAAAGTAGATTTGTACAAGAAGAAGAATCTCTTTCGGAGCCTCGGTTTGATGATATCCATGATGCTTGTTGTTATGGCCTTTCAGTGGAAGACCTATGATAAGGTCCAGGTAGACTTGAAGGTCAGGGATGTCAACACCTTTGAGCAGGTTTTTGAAATCCCTCCCACCCAGCAACCTCCGCCACCTCCTCCGCAGATGATGCAGACGCAAGTTGTTGAGGTGCCTAACGAAGAAGAAATTAAGGACGAGATCAAGGTCGTGCTTGACATCGAGGTCACCGATCAGACGAAAGTTGAGCAGATCGTCATTCAGGCGCAGGTACCGGAACCGGAGCAGGAAGAAAGCGATCGGATCTTTACCATCGTGGAGGAGACGGCATCACCCAAGGGTGGTTTGGCAGCCTTCTATCAATACGTTAAGGAAAACATCAATTATCCGCCTCAGGCCAAACGCATGGGTATCCAGGGCCGCGTGTTTGTGGAGTTTGTGATTGCCAAAGATGGTTCGCTGACCGACGTGCACATCGTAAAAGGAATTGGCGCCGGTTGTGATGAAGAAGCCGTTCGTATTGTTCAGGCAGCTCCACCCTGGAATCCCGGCAAGCAGCGTGGTAAGCCGGTGAAGCAGCGGTACACGTTGCCGATCATTTTTAAGATGGCGAGTATTTAGCGAAGAAAGTTGACAGTTGACAAAATACAAATTTGGAATGCATCTTGTCTACTGCATGTTGTCAATTGTCAACTCACCGATGCTACTTCAAAAGAGTTGACAATGGTAGTACATTGAATGAACGATTCTCAAACGTATCATCACTGACAGTTCAAGTATAAGTTGGACAATTGACAAAGTGTGCCCACCGGGGAGGCGTCAATTAGAGCTTTGGTGTGCTTCGATTCAAGAACAAAATAATTCTGAGCCTCAAATTAACTTCAAGAGATATCATGCGTATCTTCCTTTGCTGATGACACGTGTGAATCTTGTCTCTGCCGTGTGGCTTCCAAGTGAGGGGACCCATTCCGGAACATTCACACCGCTGAGCGGCTCTTGTGCGGTAAAAAGCTAATAATTAGCGCTCCTGCACACTTTTTAGCATCTCCGACTCATAAATCAGCTCAAAAACGCAGAAAATAGGGGTGTAGTCTGGACGGTTACTGAACGATTACTGGACGATCACTGGACGGTTATTGTGTCGATCCTTGATCGATACTTGATCTATCCTGAAGCGAGCCTGTCAAGCGATTTCCAGAGCCAGAAATGCTTCAATTGAGTCCCAAACGGCATTGTTGGGGAAATGAACTCCTCTTTCAGCTCCAGAACGGCATTTTATCGGGATTTATCCGATAAGCCTTCGGTGTACATCCGGCTAACATCCGGCTAAGACCGGCATTTCTCCTATGTCGATCCGGTAATCTCCGGTCACGCTTCGGGATTCTCTGGCAACACTCCGAGATTCTCCGGCAATTGTCGGGGACGTAGCAAACGTTGCAACTGTTTTTGCCTCATCAACGATAACAGCGGCCACAGGATTGTTGTGCTTCTAGTCAACCGTCTGGTTGGTCAACCTCCCTGAAAATAGTTCCGTCACTTCCTGGGGTCGGTACCTCAGGTCCAGACCAACCCTAGCGACAAGTCCAGACCAACAGGATCCGACATCGTTTTAGAACTGTCATTTTTACAGAGTATGCCAATAATCAATGAGCAAGCTAATGAGTGAGCATACTGCCAAGAATAGTGTAAGGTATGAAAATGCCTTTAACCGAAGTCTAAAGTTCATATCATCCTCCTCTGGCCGTACGATCCGTGACAGCCTATATCCTATCAAGCTAAATGCTCCAAGTACAATAACAAAAACTAATTTTTCACTCATTTCCCTTGGTTGTAGGATACCGTATGGAACGCATTGTCTGCTGACCACGTCATTTGAATGTAAGAAGTCACCATCAAATTATAGATTCCATCATCTACATAGAACTTTGCCTCAGGCCTCGAAGAAATCAATGATTATACTGATAAGAAGACCAGCAGCTATAATGCCGAAACCGTAAGACATGAAATTAAATTGAAATCTCAAAAATAAGGTGTCCTCGCGTGGCGGGTAAGAATCTTTTGCAGCCCTGTGGCTAACCCAGCTACTTAGAGCAAGTACGAATAATGCAATCCACTTTTCAGTCATCTTCCCTAATTTTTTGCGCCCCATGTTGTCGATTCCTTTCAGTGGCTCCATGTGGCGCATGGGTCCAGACGAGTTCCCTGCTGACCATGTCATTCGAAGGTAAGAATTTATAACCGGGTCCCGCTTTGTCAACTGCCCATTTGTCAATTGTCAACTCCCTCCACCCACTAAAACTTACTCTCTTTTTTTGGCACTCCTGCCGGTAGCTCAAAGAACGCATCCTCGATGGCTCCGGCTTCGACTGCGATGGCTACGCTCGTCAGGATGATGCGCGGTGTTTCCACTTCCATCTTTAGCGGGACGGCCTTCATGTGTTCCATGAGGAAGGCCCAGTTGCCATAGACATGATCTTTGTACAGAGCAGGGTCAACGGCGTACTTTGCATTGAAGTAATAGCTCGCTGAGCCTTTGCTGGTCTTGACCACCATGACATCGCACATCACGCCGAGGACTTCCTCC
>CAYMPU010000154.1:0-33688 GCA_964392375.1 uncultured Ohtaekwangia sp.
TATTCCCAAGAAGATCTTCTGTCGTGATCTGTCCGGTAATGAGTCCTAAATGATGCAACGCATTCCTCACATCCATCGCTAAAAAATCTCCGGTAACTCCTTTGTCCATTCCCGCAAGCACACGTGCAAGGGCATCATGCGTGTCGCGCAAACTTTGGTAGTGGCGTGCATTGGTGACGATGACATCGCCGGGCTTCACCTTGCCAATATGGAACGTATGCAGAATGCGATCTTCCAGCTCCTTTAAGTTGGTCTTGTTCATGGCAGAGATGAACTGAAAGTCCTGCTTCATCAGTAACCGCACGAGTTCCGGATTGCCCTGGTCCATCTTGTTGGCAACACGGATAACGGGGATGTTCAATGCGTCCAGTTCGCGTAATTCCTGCAGGATAACCTCATAGGTGGAATTGGTAAGGTCGACGAGATACAGAATCAATGCTGCCTTTTTCATCTGCTCCCGGGTACGACCTACGCCGATGGCTTCAATGGTGTCGACGGTCTCGCGCAGGCCTGCGGTGTCGATGAAACGGAAGTGAATGCCGCCCAGGGTGATCTCATCTTCAATGACGTCGCGGGTGGTGCCGGGAATTTCGGAGACAATCGCTTTCTCTTCGTTGAGCAGCGCGTTAAGCAGCGTGGACTTGCCCACGTTCGGTTTTCCGGCAATCACGGTCGGCACGCCGTTCTTGATGACATTGCCCTGGTCGAATGACCGGATGAGCAGGTCAAGATGGGATTGCAGCTTGAGGATCAGCTTCCGGAGATCATCACGCTTGGCAAACTCGACATCTTCTTCGCCGAAGTCGAGCTCGAGTTCGATCAGTGAAGCAAAGTGGATAAGTTCTTCCCGGAGGTTCTTGATTTCCTTGGAGAAGCCACCGCGCATCTGGTTCAGCGCGGCCTGTCGCGCATTGTCGGTCTCGGCGTTGATCAGGTCTGCCACCGCCTCCGCCTGGGCCAGATCAAAGCGGCCGTTGAGAAAGGCACGCTTGGTGTACTCGCCCGGTGTTGCCAGGCGGGCGCCATGCTTCACCATCGTCTGGATAACCCGCTGTACAATCACCGGCGATCCATGTGTTGAGATTTCAACGGAATTTTCTTTTGTAAATGAATTGGGCTCGCGAAAGATGGATACAACCACCTCGTCGATCACCTCCTTACCATCCATGATCATCCCCAGATGAAGTGTATGCGAAGGTTGCTCCGAAAGGATCTTTCCGTCAAAAACCTCTTGAACCAAATCGATGGCGTTCTTCCCCGACAACCTTATGACCGCCAAAGCGCTAACGCCGGGAGGAGTAGCAAGGGCGATGATAGTGGATTCTGGGGCTGGCATGGTGCAAGATACAATCTACGGATGAGGGTTTAGGGTTCTGGGTTCCGGGTTCAAGGTTCCGGGTTCAGGGTTCTGGGTTTTGGGTTCTGGGCTTGCACCCGGTCTTGTGTCGGGGTTCTGGGTACTGATCACCGATTACTGGATTGCCGATCACACCGTCACGGCGACTGTCATCCCGGACTTGTTCCTGGACTAATTATTCCTCACAATCAGAATTGGAATCTTAATTCTATGTCTCACCGTATTCAGCGTTGTTCCAAACACAAGGTCCTTCAAGAACCGGTGTCCATGGGCTCCCATGACAAGGAGGTCGGCGCCGAATTCGGAGACCATTTCGGGGATCCGTCGACGGGGGTTTCCGTAGCCAACGCGAATCTCTGCTGTGTAGCCCCGTTCGCGGAGCTGGGTCAGGTATGTTTCCAGTGAAGCCTTGTCCTCGGCGGTCTCGCGGTCTTCAATGTCACTGCCGTAGACCATGGCGCCGGCGGATTCGTTGACGTGGATAAGCAAGTACGTCGCTTCTTTGCCTCCCTGGGCAACGGCACTCCGGATGGCGAGCTCATCAATATTTGAGAAGTCAACACACACGGCAATCTTTGCATAGATCGGCTTTTCGAGATCCGGCAGTTGCACGGCGGTACCGTGAGGAATTTTGGCTTCTTTTTCCAAGGTGCGTTTTTCCAGCACGGGCTTGATGATGATATAAACAAGCAGCGCGCCCGCGCCAAAAGTCAAAGGTACAACGGAGATCCAGATCACCCACGCTCCATCACCGGCGTTGATGATCCAACCGGCTATTTCGTTATAGACCAACTTGACATTGAGGGAAATGATGACCGTGGCTATTGTCCACGCCAGCACCTTAACCCACATCTTGTTGGCGAACACACCCATCTTCTCTTTGTCGCTGGTGAAGTGAATGAGCGGGATGATGGCAAAGCCCAGCTGCAGACTGAGGATCACCTGGCTGAATACCAACAGCGCGCCGGTTTGGCTTTCGCCGTAATAGATGATGACGATGTATGCCGGCGTAATGGCGATGAGACGGGTGATCAGCCTCCGCAACCATGGCGCGATGCGGAGGTTGAGGTAGCCCTCCATCACAATCTGTCCGGCCAGCGTGCCGGTAATCGTCGAACTCTGACCGGCGGCGATCAGGGCAATACCAAAGAGCATGGGCGCCCAGTCGTTGCCCAGGAGCGGGGAGAGGAATTTGTAAGCGTCTTCAATGTTACTCACCTCATACATTCCGGCTTTGAAGAACGTGGATGCTGCCAGGACGAGGATGGCCGAGTTGACAAAGAAAGCAGCATTGAGGGCAATGGCCGAGTCGATGAAGTTATACTTGATCGCCGACCAGATGCCTCGTTCCGAGCTGTCGATGCGTCGTGTTTGCACGAGCGACGAATGGAGGTAGAGGTTGTGCGGCATGACGGTAGCGCCAATGATGCCGATGGCGATGTAGAGAGCTTCGTCGTTGGGAATGGAGGGTATAAAACCGATGGCCAGTTCGCCAAGATCAGGCTTGGCGAAGATCATCTCCACAAGAAACGAGCCGCCGATGATGGCAACGAGGCTGATGATGAAGACTTCAATCTTCCGCATGCCGTAGTTCTGCAACACCAGCAGCAGGAGGGTGTCGAGGACGGTAATGGTCACGCCCCACACGAGCGGAATGCCAAAGAGAAGCTTCATGCCGATGGCCATACCGAGCACTTCGGCAAGATCGCAGGCTGCGATGGCGATTTCTGCGAGGAACCAGAGGATGAAGTTGATGACGGGATTGTAGGTGTTGCGGGAGGCCTGGGCCAAATCAAGCTGACGCACGACGCCCAACCTCGCACTGAGGCTTTGCAGTAAGAGCGCCATCATGTTGGACATGAGTAGTACCCAGATCAGCGTGTAGCCGAACTGGCTTCCGCCGGCGATGTCGGTAGCCCAGTTGCCGGGGTCCATGTAGCCTACGCTGACGAGGTAGGCGGGTCCAAGGAAGGCAAGTAACTTGCGCCAGCCTCTGCGGTTGGTGGAGTCGATACTCGCGTTGACTTCGCTCAGTGATTTATGTTGATCGGCCATACTACAGCGAGAGCAATATGTTTTTGGCGACCTCCAGGGAGATGAAGACTTTCTTCTTCTCAATCATGACTTCGATGGATTTGTCGTAGACTTCCCGACGGATCACGTGAATGGATTTCCCGGGCTTGGCCCCAATCTTCTCGAGGTACTTCAGTAATTCCGCGTCTGAATCTTTCACCGACGAGATGGTTGCCCGCTTTCCGGGTTCTACCTGGTCCAAACCGATGAGCACGCGCGGTTTGATCTTGCCATGTTGATCGGGGATAGGGTCGCCGTGCGGGTCGGTTTTGGGAAACCCCAGGAACTCCTCGAGCTTGTTGATGAGGCGGGGTGACTGGATGTGTTCCAACTGTTCCGCTACAGCATGCACTTCATCCCAGGTGAAACCCAGTTTCTCGACGAGGAATGTCTCCCATAGCCGGTGCTTGCGGATGATCTGCAATGCCTGTTGTTTGCCGGTGGTCGTAATCTTGACGCCGTAATACTTTTCGTATTGAATCAGTTGCTTGACCGACAACTTCTTGATCATATCGGTCACCGACGCTGCCTTGGTCTGCATGGCTTCGGCCAACTCGTTAGTCATCACGGCCTTTTCGCCGCCGTTCGAAAGATGGTAGATGGCCTTGAGGTAGTTCTCTTCCGTGAAACTGATCATGGCGCAAAACTACTAAAGTTTAGATTAGTCTAAAAAATAATTTAGACCATATTTTTTATGGCCTTGAGCAGCGCCGGCTCTTCCGATTCCCACCCGGCATCGCGGACAGGGGTTGTATAAAACGTATTGGAGGTCAGTGCATTGAGTATGGTCGATGCGGCAGGGCTTTCGAAGTCGCAGAACACAAAGGGATCATAGGCAGCAAACCTCTTCACCCACGGCCAGCGCTCTTCGGTGATGATGGGAAGGGAAGCCTGGAGGTATTCGAAAAGCTTGGTGGGCACACAGTTTTCCGTATGTGACACGTTTGGGTTGGCAATAATGCCGGCATCCGAGGTTTGGATGAGTTCAAGAATCTTCGTGTGGGGAACCAGCGTATCAATACCGATTAACGTGATGAAAGGACGGGTTGCAGCCAGGCTCTTGATGCGCGCCTGAACGGCAGGTGCAGCAGCATAGCCAGCAATGATGAGAGAAACATCGTTGCGTTCGGCATGACAAAGTTGCGCGAGCTTAATGGCACGAAAGACGCCACTACTCTCGGACAAGGTTCCTGTGAAAAGAAGTTTCAGTCCGGAGTCTCTGTCTGGCTTCTGGCGGCCTTCCACCCATACCGCTTTGTTCTCGATAACCGTCCAGCCACCCCGATGGAACTTGAACTCATGCTCATAGCCTTTTTCCGCAAGGAAGAAATGGTCGACGGCCGGAGCGGTCAACTTCTCCAGTAGCCGCACACCCAGCGCCAGAGGAAGGCGGGCAAGAGCCGGAAGCCCTTCGGAATGGAGAATGTTGCGGTAGTAGTTTTCACGTACGTCATACACGATGCGGGTGTTCCGAAATACTTTCAATACAATGGCAGGTAGCAGGAGTTCGTAGGTGTTGAAGATAAAGACAGCCGGGTTAGCCGTGTAAGCATGGCGCAGAACCCTCCACTTGGCAAGCCACCGCTGTACGCTGAGACGGTGAAAGTGACCCAGCGAGATGGTCTTCAGGTTCCCCAGTGACGGCACGGAGGCAGCAGAAGGAGCGAAGCCGATGATGGTTATTTCATAGTCGCCGGTGTTGTCCAGTGTTCGCCCCATTTTCTCCATCATGCGGGTATCGTCCGTCGGTTTGAGGATCGAGGCAATGACAATTCTCCTTTTTTCTCGTTCTTGTGCCACGATCTAAAAATAGAACTAAAATGGAACTCCGCGATCACATCGAAAAAGCCTGGGTCAACCGCGACCTCTTAAAGGAGGAGGAAACGCGACTGCATATCCGTACGGTCATCGATTTGCTGGACAAGGGTCACTTGCGGGTGGCCGAGCCAGCCGGTGGCGACTGGAAAGTAAATGACTGGATCAAGAAGGCTGTGATTCTGTATTTTCCGATCCAAAAGATGGAGACCATCGAGGTCGGACCCCTGGAGTTCCATGACAAGATCCCCCTCAAACGACATTATGAGTCCCTGGGCGTGCGTGTTGTTCCGCATGCCATTGCCCGTCATGGTTCTTTTATCAACCGGGGTGTGATTCTGATGCCTTCCTACGTCAATATAGGCGCCTACGTCGATGAGGGGACCATGGTGGACACGTGGGCTACCGTTGGCAGCTGTGCTCAGATTGGCAAGAACGTGCACCTGAGTGGCGGCGTTGGCATAGGCGGCGTCCTGGAGCCTGTTCAAGCGGCCCCTGTAATCATCGAAGACAATGCCTTCATCGGTTCACGCTGCATCATCGTCGAAGGGGTGCGCATCGGTCGGGAGGCTGTTCTTGGCGCCAATGTCGTCCTTACGGGAAGCTCCAAAATCATTGATGTCACGGGTGACCAGCCCGTAGAGTATAAACAATACGTGCCCGAGCGATCGGTGGTCATTCCGGGCACGATTCCCAAGTCATTCCCATCGGGAACCTATCAGGTACCCTGTGCTTTGATTATTGGGAAGCGCAAAGAGAGTACGGACAAGAAAACGTCCCTGAACGATGCCTTGCGCGAAAATCAGATCTCGGTTTAGGGTGGCACGGCCTTTGAACTGCTTACGGTAATCGTCTAAATTTGCAGCTATGCGACGTTTATTGGTGGGCTTGATTTCCGTATTCCTTCTCTCCAGTTTTCTGGCTACCCAGAAAAAGGAGACGCCGCTTACCCGGAACATCAGCTATGGTGTGGGCGAGGAGCTGGAGTACCGTGTGCACTTCGGTATGTTCACCGTAGGCAAAGCCACAACCCGTGTCGATAAGAAATACCATCAGGTCAACGACCGAACGTGCTATAAAGTCGATGCTTACGGTGAGACCAGCGACTGGATATCCTGGGTAGCGAAGGTAGACGACAACTGGGGTGCGTTCATTGATACGACGACCCTGCTTACGCACGTAGGCTACCGGAAGATTCGCGAAGGGAAATACCGCCGTGATGAAGAAGTAATATTTGATCACGACAAGAAGAAGGTCGAGGTTAAAGTAAAAAATCGCGATACCGGAGCCATCGAATCAAAAACCTATGATGTGCCCAAGAATGCCAAAGACCTGGTTGCTGGTTTTCTCTTCCTCCGCATCATTGACTTCAAGAAGGTGGCTGTCGGCGACACCGTCACGATCTCGGGCTTCCTCGAAGACGCTTCGTATGACCTGAAGATTATCTATACCGGGAAAGAAGTGGTGGACACCCGTATAGGCAAGATCATGTGTCTGCGCCTGCGCCCGGTGATGCCCAAGAACTCCATGTTCGATGGCGAAGATTCAATTCTGTGCTGGATATCCGACGATCTTAACCGGGTGCCTGTCAAACTACAGGCAAAGATGTTTATTGGCAATACCGGTCTGGAGCTGATCCGGTTCCGGGGCCTTCGCAACCAACTGAAGATTATTTTTTAGCGTCGCTGTCCCAGCGGTGCAGCAACTCCGCAAACTTGCTCATGGTGATGGGCTTCTCCATGTAGTCCGTTACCTCGGGAATGTTTTTCGCCCGGTTTAGATCACGGGGGTCAATCGATGAACTGACCATGTAGATTTTGATGTCCTTGCCCAGTTCCGACTTTAGCGTATGAAACTCGTCAAGAAACCCCCAGCCGTCGGTAATGGGCATGTTGATATCCAGAAAAATGATATCCGGAAGAGCGTGGTTATTGACAGCCCCGTCGCGCAGGAAGGCGAGGGCCTCCTTGCCGTTCTGGAACTGGAGGATTTCATGCGCCAGTTCTGTCGCCTTTAGCGTTCGGGAGGCAGTAAACTGGTAGACGCTATCGTCGTCAATTACGGCAATGACCGGGGGTGAGGCTTGAGACATGGAGTTCAGGGCGTATTAGAAGCGGGTTAGCCGTTGGTACATTGGTATAACGCTGATCTCAACGTGAATCCTTGGGAAAAGTTCCCGTTCGCTCCTCCCGCCTGAATTATCGATGGCAATGCATTCAGGAACTTGTCCTATTTTCGAGCCGTAAACCTAAACCTAATAACTTATGCTCAAGGAGTTCAAAGCTTTCGCTATGCGGGGCAACGTTGTTGACCTTGCGGTCGGTGTGATCATCGGCGCTGCGTTCAACAAGATCGTCAGTTCCCTCATCGAGGATGTCATCACCCCACTATTGCTTAAGCCGGCGCTGGAAGCGGCTAACTTAACAAATTTGGATCAGTTGACACTTTTCGGTGCAGTCAAATACGGGACCTTCATTTCGGCGGTAATCAACTTTATCATCGTTGCTTTCGTGTTGTTCATGATCATCAAGGCGATGAACGCAGCCAAGAAGCGCGATGAAGCCAAAGCAACGCCGTCAGCACCTGCACCCGCTCCTCCGGATGTGCTGTTGCTTATGGAAATACGCGATCTCTTGAAGAAATAGGAGAGGTTATCTCCGGAACCGGTCGGCGACAACAAGATCTTTGCTGCCTGGCGTGTATTTGTAAAAGCCCTGACCGGATTTCACTCCGTGATGTCCGGCTTGCACCATGTTCACCAACAGTGGGCATGGTGCATACTTGGGGTTACCGAAACCCTGGTGCAGTACATGCAGAATCGAAAGGCAGGTGTCCAGTCCAATAAAATCGGCAAGCTGTAAAGGTCCCATGGGGTGGGCCATACCCAATTTCATGACAGTATCAACTTCATTGACCCCGGCCACGCCTTCATACAGTGTGTAGATCGCTTCGTTAATCATCGGCATCAGAATGCGATTGGCCACAAACCCCGGGTAGTCATTGACTTCAACGGGTATCTTCCCCAATGTCTTCGAAAGGTCCATGATGGTCTTCGTCACCGCATCGCTGGTGGCATAGCCGCGTATTACCTCCACGAGTTTCATGACCGGCACGGGGTTCATAAAGTGCATCCCGATCACGGTCTCGGGGCTCTTGGTCACCGAGGCTATGCGTGTAATGGATATCGAGGATGTGTTTGAAGCCAGGATGGTGCCCGGCTTTGTGTTTTCATCCACTTCGCGAAAGATCTTCAGCTTGAGGTCCAGGTTCTCCGTGGCAGCCTCAATAACCAGGTCAGCTTCCCGGACGCCTTCTTTCAGAAAAGTTGTGGTGGATATATTTGCCAAGGCCTTCTTGCGGGCATCTTCGGTAATCAGGCCCTTTTCAACCTGGCGCCCCAGGTTCTTGTCGATGGTGGCCAGCGCCTTCTTCAGCGCATCCTCAGAAATGTCAATGAGTGAAACGGTAAAACCTGACTGCGCGAAAGCGTGGGCGATGCCGTTGCCCATCTGCCCTGAACCTATGACGGATATCTGTTTCATGTGCTGTAGAAAATTTCGGTCGAAGCTACTAAAAAATCATTGTCCGGAGTCGCCTACCGAGACCAACTGGGCATAGCCCATGGCGTTGAAACGAACCACCAGTTTCCGGGGTGTTTCTTGGTGGTCAGGGCAATCGGGACCAGGAGTTACATAGTAGGAGTAGAACTTCTGGTTGCGCTTGTACAACTCATTCTCATCCGGACGTCCCAGCATCTTTACAATGTCCATCTCGGAAAGACCCCGAAGTTTGGAGGCTTCGGCGGTAAGCGACTTTTCCATCTGCTGTCGATCGCCGGAGCAGGCATTCTTGTCCTCCTTCCATTTGTCGAGATTCACCCCGTCCAGTGTAGGCAAAGGCTTACCGCATGCGCTGAGTATCAGGAGAAACAGGACGGCACTAAGCGGTCGTTGCATGCGTTTTTGGAATTTTGTAGAACCAGATCACCGAAATCACAAGGTAAGCCGCGGCGACGGCAATGAAGTAAACCGACCAACCGTTGTACAAGGTCAAAGCGATCAATGCTGTGGGGTAGAGGGTAATGCGGAGCCATTCGGAGATGTACACCCAGGCCTTCTGTTCAAACAAAACCCCACAATTGACAACGGTTATAGAGATAAGCACTGCCACGATGGCTTTTTCACCCATGGTAAACGCCGATTGATTGAAAAGAAAGAATGCTGTTGCCGCCAGGCAGATCACGTACTGAAAAAGCGTGTAATAGCTGAGGACCATGGGGGCCGGTGTATCGTATTTCTGATAATGGGCTTTGTCGACAGCCGGAGCAGGCCGGTAGCCGCCCATGGATTCAGGCAACCAACCGGGCTTGTTGAAGAGATACCGGATCTTGTCACTCCACGAGCGGATGGCTTTCAACTCCTGGGCCATCGTCGCATAGTGGCTGAAGTTGGCCCACACGCCATTCCAGCTGTTGATGGGCTTGGTGATGCCGTACGTGGGACGTTCCTCTTCCTCCTGGAAGGTGCCAAACATCTTATCCCAGATAATGAGCGTACCCGCGTGGTTCTTGTCAATGTACTTGGGATCGCGACCGTGATGCACGCGATGGTGCGAAGGGGTGTTGAATACATACTCAAACCATCCCATCCGGTTGATGGTCTCCGTGTGAATCCAGAATTGGTAGAGCGTATTGAACGCGGAGATAAGCAGGAAGTCCGTAGTCTCAAATCCGGCGAAAGCCAAGGGGAGGTAGAAGAAGAAGGTCCAGACTACCTGAAAGGAACTCTGCCGCAGGGCTACCGACAGATTGTACTCTTCGCTTTGGTGATGAACGACGTGACCTCCCCAGAACAAGTTGATTTCATGGCTCATCCGGTGTGCCCAATAGTAGCCCAGGTCGACAAGGAAGAAGAGGGCTGTCCAGTAGATCCAATTCCGCTCGAGCTGGAAGAGGGCGAAATTGGAGAACAAGACCTCGTAAACACCGACGGCCAATACCCGGAAGAATATGCCGGACAGCTGTGAGGTAATCCCGCAACTCAGGTTGGCGATTGAATCGGGCAGCCGGTAAAGTTTCCGATGGGAGAGGCGCTCGACAAGGACCTCAATCCCGATGAGGATAAAGAAGATAGGGATGGAGAGGACAATCGGGTTCAGATTCATAGGCGCAGGGCGATAGGGTCTGCCGGTGGGTAAAATTAGGTGAAAATCCCGACCTTGATTCAATTGGTGCCGCTGATCCTATTACCTTGCGCGCAAAATTCAGGGATCATGGTTGTTAAGATATTCAAGGCTGTTTGGTTTGTTTCGCTGATCGCCACCGTGGGCGTTTTGCTTTATGCCTATGCTTCATTTCCGGAAATTATCCAGGTCAGGGAGGGCCAGCCGGGGGAGACGGATTCCATCACCCGTGACGGGCTCTTTTATGCTGTGCTGGGACTCCTGGCGCTGTTCAATGCCATGGTGTTTGTAGTGAACCGGTTCATGGCCGTTGGCGACAGTTTCTTTCAGGCTTGGTTCTATGGACTGATGGTCTTTTTCAACCTCTTCATCCTCGTGTCGCTGCAGTTCTTCAGCCTGTACAACAGCTCAGAAAAGTTCGACTACGACAGCATCGGCTATATCATCTACGGAAGTGTCGCGCTCATCATCCTGTGGGCATCCTTATGGCCGTTGAACACCATCATGCGACAATTTCGTCCTAAACACCGTGTTGGTGAAAGTGCCAATAACTAGCTTTTGATCAACTAGTTATCGTACAAGTATTCGCCAAAGTTTGTAGATGATACTTTTTCGCGATTGATTGAAATGATGTCAAAATGTTCTTTCTTAGAAAAGGATTTACAGCATCCTGATTTTTTAAGCTGCGAGGAAACCACATTCCTGTAGATTTTTTAGACGGACTGTAAACGGAAGTTTAAACACCAAAGCGCTGCATGGCTAAGGAAAGTATGGAGTATAATGAAGCGAGCATACGATCGCTCGACTGGCGTGAACACATCCGGCTGCGCCCGGGTATGTACATCGGGAAGCTGGGGGACGGAACGGCCAAGGACGACGGCATTTATGTGCTGGTAAAAGAGGTCATGGACAACTGTATCGACGAGCACATGATGGGCTACGGGAAGTCGATCGATGTCAAGATCACCGACCAGAAAGTGGTGGTTCGTGACTACGGCCGCGGCATCCCGTTGGGGAAGGTGGTTGACGTTGTTTCCAAAATCAATACCGGCGCCAAATACGATAGCGGTGCCTTTCAGAAATCGGTGGGTCTGAATGGTGTGGGTACCAAGGCAGTGAATGCCCTTTCGAATTACTTCAAGGTGCAAGCCTATCGGGAAGGGCAGACCAAGCTGGCGGAATTCAAGAAAGGCGTGCTTACCCACGACCCGAAGATGTCCAAGAGCAGTGAGCGCAACGGCACGCTCGTAGAGTTTGAGCCTGACGGCAGCATGTTCAAGAACTATCATTTCATTCCGGAGTACCTGGATGACCTGATGTGGAACTATGCTTATCTCAACGCAGGATTAAGCATCAACTATAACGGCAGGAAGTTCTATTCCAAGGATGGGCTTCTCGACCTCCTCAAGGGCAAAGTCGACGCCGAGGAGATGCGCTATCCCATCATACACTTTAAGGGCAATGACATCGAGGTGGCCATGACCCATGGCAACCAATACGGGGAGGAGTACTATTCATTCGTGAACGGACAGAACACCACCCAGGGAGGTACCCACCTGGCTGCCTTCCGGGAAGGGATCGTGAAGGCCGTGCGCGACTTCTACAAGAAGGAATATGACGCTGCCGATATACGCGCCAGCATCGTGGCCGCCGTGGCTGTGCGGGTGCAAGAGCCCGTTTTTGAATCGCAGACCAAGACCAAGCTGGGATCCATCAACATGGCGCCGGATGGGCAATCCGTTCGCAGCTATGTTGGAGATTTTGTGGCCTAGGAACTGGAGATTTACCTTCATAAGAACCCCTCCGCGGCAGACGCCATGCTCAAACGCATCCTCCAATCGGAGCGGGAGCGTAAGGAGATCGCCGGGATCAAGAAACTAGCCAATGAACGGGCCAAGAAGGCCAATCTCCATAACCGCAAGCTCCGCGACTGCCGCGTGCACTTCGACGAAAGCAAAGACGCCCGCAGCAAGGACTCGATGATCTTCATTACGGAAGGGGACTCCGCCAGCGGCTCGATCACCAAATCACGCGACGTAGAGACCCAGGCCGTTTTCAGCCTCCGGGGAAAGCCCCTGAACTGCTATGGCCTGACCAAAAAGGTAGTCTATGAGAATGAGGAGTTTAACCTCCTTCAACACGCCCTCAACATCGAAGATGGCATGGACGGCCTTCGGTACAACAAGGTAATCATCGCCACGGATGCGGATGTTGACGGTATGCACATCCGGCTGCTGTTGATGACCTTCTTCCTACAATTCTTCCCAGACCTGGTCAAGGCCGGGCATGTGTATATTCTGGAAACACCGTTGTTCAGGGTTCGCAACAAGAAAGAGACGATCTACTGCTATAGCCCTGACGAGAAGGAGGCGGCTATGAAGAAGTTGGGGGTGAAGCCGGAGATCACACGCTTCAAAGGACTTGGAGAGATATCACCGGAGGAGTTCGGGACATTTATCGGTGAGAACATCCGGCTGCAGCCGGTGCTCCTGGACAAGGAGAAGCAACTGATCAAGACATTGGAATTCTACATGGGCAAGAATACGCCAGACCGCCAGGAGTTTATCATCGATAACCTCCGGATTGAGTTGGATGTTGTGGAAGCGAAGGAGGAAGTTGAAGAAGTGGCGGTCGAAGAGTAATATTTTTTAGACGAGCATGAGCAAGAAGAAAGCAAGCAAGCCGACGAAGAGCAAGGAGGGGGACGTAGCGCACGAGCTGACGTCCGTTGACGGATTGTACGAGAACTGGTTTTTGGACTACGCGTCGTATGTAATCCTGGAGCGCGCAGTGCCCCGCATTGAGGACGGCCTCAAACCCGTACAGCGCCGGATCATGCACTCCCTGAAGGAGATGGATGACGGCCGGTTCAACAAGGTCGCCAACGTCATCGGGAATACCATGCAGTATCACCCACACGGGGATGCCGCCATCGGTGAGGCTATCGTGAATATCGGCCAGAAGGACCTGCTGCTGGATACCCAGGGTAACTGGGGTGACGTGCGGACCGGTGACGGAGCGGCCGCACCTCGTTATATAGAAGCCCGGCTTTCCAAGTTCGCCCTCGAGGTAGGGTACAACCCTGACCTTACAGAGTGGCAGCTGTCCTACGACGGCAGGAAGAAGGAGCCCGTCTGTTTGCCTGTAAAGTTCCCCTTGCTGCTGGCGCAGGGTGTGGATGGTATCGCCGTTGGACTGTCGACCAAGATCCTGCCGCACAACTTCTGCGAGCTCATTAAGGCATCGATCGATATCCTCAAGGGCAAGAGCGTCAAGATTTACCCCGACTTCTTCACGGGAGGCATTGCCGACTTTTCAGAGTACGACCAGGGGTATCGCGGAGGCAAAATCAAGGTCAGAGCCAAAATTGAAGCACTTGACAAGAAAACACTAGTAATCAAGGAGATACCGTTCAGTACCACCACCGCTTCTTTGATGGAATCCATCGTGAAAGCGAGTGAGAAAGGGAAGATCAAGGTGAAGCAAGTGATCGACAATACGGCCAAGGATTTGGAGATTCTGATCCATCTGCAGCCGGGGCAGTCGCCCGAGATTGCCATGGATGCGCTCTACGCCTTTACGGATTGTGAGATCAGCATTTCGCCGAACGCCTGCGTGATTGTTGAGGACAAGCCGAAGTTCATGAAGGTGAGCGACATCCTCAAGTACAACACCGACCTCACGGTGAAGTTGCTCAAGCGGGAGCTTGAAATCAGGAAGGCAGACCTCATGGAGCGTATCCTGTTCTCCTCCCTCGAGAAGATATTTATCGAGAAACGTATCTACCGCAACATCGAAGAGTGCGAGACTTTTGAAGCCGTTATCAAAGTCATTCACAAGGGACTTGCACCCTACAAGAAGCAGTTCTACCGCGAGATCACCGATGATGATGTGGTGCGTCTGACCGAGATCCGAATCAAACGTATTTCCAAGTACGACAGCTTCAAGGCGGACGAGCTGATGAAGGGGTTGGAAGACGACCTGAAGCAGACCATTCACCACCTCAAGCACCTGGTGGATTTTGCCATTGCCTACTATCAGAACCTCCTGACCAAGTACGGCAAAGGAAAGGAGCGGAAGACCGAAATCCGTTCGTTCCAATCGGTGACTGCCACCGAGGTTATTGCCAACAACCAGAAGCTCTATGTCAACCGCATTGACGGCTTTATCGGGTGGGGTTTGAAGCGCGATGAGTTCATTTGCGATTGTTCCGAGCTCGACGACGTCATCGCCATCCGCCGTGACGGAAAGGCCCTTGTGAGTCGTATTTCAGAGAAAGTTTTCATGGGTAAAGATATTTTGCACGTCGGAATCTGGAAAAAGGGCGACGAGCGGATGGTTTACAACATGATCTATAGTGATGGGAAGTCGGGCAAGTCCTTTGCCAAGCGATTCACCATGCCGGGCATTATCCGGGACAAGGAATACAACCTTGATCAGGGCAACCCGAACAGCAAGGTTCATTACCTCAGTGCCAACCCGAATGGGGAAGCTGAAGTCGTGGAGGTCAAGCTCAATCCCTCCAGCACGGCCCGTAAAAAGATCTTTGAATTTGACTTCTCCGAACTGGAGATCAAGGGCCGGGGAGCCCGTGGAAATACGATCACAAAATACCCTGTCCGCAAGGTCGATTTGCTCCAGGCGGGCACCTCGACATTGAGCGGCCTTGACCTTTGGTTTGATCAGGCCTCGGGTCGACTCAACAAGGACAAGCGCGGCAAGGCGATTGGTAAGTTTGATGGTGATGATCAGATATTGGCGATCACTTCTAGTGGTAACTACAAGATTACCGGCTTCGATCTTACCACCCGGTTCGAGCCTGAGAAGACGATCCTCGTGGAGAAGTTCAATCCAAAGAAAGTTGTCTCAGCCGTCTACTGGGATGGAGAGAGCAAGCAGCATTTTGTCAAGCGCTTCAAGATAGAGACCAACACCAACGACAAAGAGTTTGGTTTCATCTCCGAAGGCATCGGTTCACGACTCGAGTTTGTGACAACATCGGATAGCCCCGAAGTGGAGGTTGAGCTTGTAAAAGGCAAGGGCAAAGACAAAGAATCCGAGGTTGTTAATCTGGAGGATATCATTGATGTGAAAGGTTGGAAGGCCATGGGCAACAGGCTCTCGCAGCACAAGGTAACGAAGGTGAAGCCGGTGGATGATGGAGATACCGGTTTGGAAGAGGAGATGGAGGAGGAGTCGGTTCCCGGCACCCCAGGCACAAGGCCGGGACGGGGAGGGAAGGTGACAGAAGCCAAGAAGGGCTCTCCGTCGCCAAAAAAAAAATTGGAAGAAGCAGCCCGCAGCCAAAAGAAAAGCGAAGCCAAAGTCGTCCAGCAAAGCCTCTTCGGCGAAAGCCCGCAAGAAAAAGGGGTAAAAAGTAAGCCGGTACCGCCCAAGAAGAAGGCAGAACCCAAGGGGACCAAACCCGTGGCTTTTAGGCCTGGGCAGACGATTGAATTAGAGCTTTAAGCGGGAGTCAGAGTGTTGGACCACCCGGCTTTAGAATGTTGGTCTGGGCGAGATATGGTGCTATTGGTCGTCATTCTATTGGTTTTGGTGTCCATGGTCTGCAATTTGCTTAAACCTTAAACTTTCGACCTTCGAAATACCCACTCCACGTGAAACTCCCTGCCTGCATCACTCTTCTCTTCCTCACCATTATGGCTTCTGCGTCTGCTCAGGACGCCGAGATCCTCGCCGAAGGTAAAGTCATCGATGCCCTCACCAGAAAGGCTGTTAAGGCTAAAATCGCTTATAAGAGTATACCTACTGGCAGCATCACAGGGCGGTTTAATGACAGCACCTTCTCGTTCCCCATCTTCGGTTCATCCAAATACCAGATTGTCGCCACGGCTGATGGCTACATCGACGGGACGGCCATTGTAGACCCCAAGAACATGGATGCCAACCGGAAGGTGATCCGTGACATCATATTGACGAAAAAGGGTGGAAGCATCGTTCTGGACCACCTCATTTTTGCCCAGGGAAAGGGGGCCATTAGTCCCGAGTCATTTCCCAGTCTCGATGAGGTTGTTGTCATGCTCAAGGAGCGCCCGACGATGGTCATCCAGCTTGAAGGCCACACCGACAACCAGGGCAATGCTAAAATGAATCAGGAACTCTCTCAGGACCGGGTGGACAACGTGAAGAAGTACCTCGTATCAAAGGGCATCGCAAAGGATCGGGTGAAGACGAAGGCGTTTGGCGGTACTCAGCCTATTGTCCAGGGAAATTCACTGGAGGCGAGGGCTAAGAACCGGAGGGTGGAGATGCGGATACTCGCGGAATAAAGCCCGGCCTACTTCGTAGCGTGTTGGCAGCACAGGATCTGGTCAAAAAGTATGGAGTTGAACATCGCTGTTTGTTCCATGTGGGGAAGGTGACCGCACTTTGGGAGGACATACAACTCGACATTGGGAATCCGGTCATAGAGGTTAGTCTTCACGCTTTCCAATGGCACGACCGTGTCATGGTCGCCCCAAATGGCGAACACAGGTAATCCCAGCGATGCAATCCGCCGGTGCTCTTGTTCCATCGATGGTGAGTTCTTCCTTGTGGAAATGAGTGCCCTGACAAATCCTTTGTACTGCATCACGGCTTCGTACTGTTTATCCCAACCGGCAAAGGGTATGGTGTCGTAGAAATCCTGAAGCTGGCCTTTCGCCATCGACCGATACGTGTCGCTTCTCTTGAAATCATCAATTTCCTTTTCGCTCACCTGGGCTGGATACAAACTATCGGCGGGCACTTCTTCAAAGCCTGCTGGATCTACATAGATCAGGTTGTTCACTCGCTCGGGAAATTGATAGGCAAAAGCGCTGATGATCCGGCCACCATAGGAGAGGCCCATGAGGTTAACTTTCTGGCTCAGGTTCAGGGCATCAAGCAACTCCTTCAGTTGTCCCGAATAAAGGGCCGCATCATAGATAACATCTGGATTGTCGGAGTAGCCACGGCCGTACACATCGTAACGGACGGCGGCATAGCCCCTCGCTTTTGCGGCATAGAAGGTTGAGTCCCATATGTAACTCGGGACAGAAAATCCGTGCACCATGACCAATACGGTGTCGGCATCCCTGTTGGCAAACTCATAATAGGTGTAACCCTGAGAGAGTTTTACAAAGCTCCCTTCACGTATCGACTTTCTGAAGGCCTCATCTTTGGTGACGACTTCTGGATCTTCGAATGTACCTTCTTTGTTTGGTGTACAGCCAGCGATAATCAGTGCGACCAACATCATTGCAGGCAAAAGTTTCGACTGTTTCATAGGGTTTAAGATACTCTTCTTTCCGCAATACGCATCAAGACTACTTTTCAAAGTACAGGTGATGATGCGACGCACATCCGGGGTTAAATCTCGCGTTGCATGAGGGGCACTGGGTGGGATTCTTCATATAGTGTTCGATGGTGTGTTCTGTACCACAATAGCCACAGAGGATGGCATACTCTTCAACGTGTGACTTCGGCCAAACCTGTGCCTGGTGACCAGCGCATTCTTCATGGCAGGAATGGCATGGGTAATACTTGTTACAGCAAGCGAACTTGATGGCGATAATGTCCAGCGCAGAACGGTAATGAACACACCTCGTATGCCCATCAATCGTCTTGCCGAAAACCAGTTGTTTTCCAACCGGGATAAACCCTCCCAGAGGCTGTGATTTTAGCCCTTTAGCATCCATTTATTCGTTATCTTTGCAGCCTTAAATATCGAAATTATGCCCGGAACGGAGCTTTTTGGCGCGGAGGAAAGAAAAGAAATTAACGATGTACTGGACACCGGCATTATGTTCCGGTTCAACCACGAAGCGCAACGCAATAATATTTGGAAAGCGAAGGATTTTGAGGCCGAGGTTCGGAAGATCACCGGAGCCCGTTTTGCCCACGCGGTGTCAAGCGGATCGACGGCCGTTTCTTGTGCCTTGGCTGCTGCTGGGGTAGGAGCAGGTGATGAGGTCATCGTGCCTCCCTTCACCTATATCGCTTCCGTAGAGGCCGTTCTTTTTACCGGTGGCATCCCCATTTTCGCCGAAATCGACGAGACGCTCTGCCTCAGCGCCCAAGGCATCGAGAAAGCCATTACCAAGAAAACCAAAGCCATTCTCTTGGTCCACATGTGTGGTCAGATGGCCAACATGGACGCCATCATGGATGTAGCAAAACGTCATAACCTCGTACTCATTGAAGACGCAGGCCAGGCGTTCGGAGCCAGTTACAAGGGCACGTCGGTGGGTCTCTTCGGAAAAACGGGCTGCTATTCGTTCGACTTCTTCAAGATTGCAACGGCGGGCGAAGGCGGTGTCTTCGTTACGAATAATGAGGCATGCTACAAGGCTGCCGACAGCTATAGCGACCATGGTCACGACCACGTGGGCAACAACCGCGGTATGGAGCAGCACCCCATCCTCGGATTCAACTACCGCATCAGTGAGTTGCATGCCGCCGTCGGCGCTGCACAGACGCGCAAAGTGCCGAAGATCCTGGCGGCCAACAAGAAGAACAAGACCATGCTCATGAACGCATTGAAAGATGTTCCGGGTGTGAGCTTTGCAACAATACCAGATCCCTCAGGCGATTCGTCGACGTTCCTTAACCTGATGCTGCCGGATACCGCATCCGCCAAGCGCACGGTCGATGCCTTCAACGCGGCAGGAGTGACGGGCTTCAACTACTGGTTCATCAACATGTACCACTTCATCAACCAGTGGACTCATTTAACGCAACTCAAATCCGCGGCTCCGCTGCCGATCCATCACTACGTGAAGTCGCAGGATTATACGAAACTGAGTCTTCCCAAATCACAGGAGGTTGTCGGCCGTTTGATATCGTTCGGTATCCGATGCACATGGACCGAAGAAGAAGTTATGACACTGGCCGGCAAAATTAGGACCGCCGTGGAAAAGGCCGTTGCCGAGAAGACGTATGCATAAGAACTTCAAAGGAATAGAGAAGACGGTTTACGGCAGGGGAAGCTTTTCCCAGCTGGGATTCATCGTCGAAGAGCGAAGAGGGGAGAACGACCACTTCATGCTCTTCCTGGTTGACGCCTATTTCAAGGGTAAAGACCTGGAGAAGAAGATTTCCTCACAATCTGCCGACATCGTTCAATTCATTGATGTCGACCCGGAGGAGCCGACAACGAAGCAGATTGATTCCATTCGCGACAGCGTACAGTCGACAAAAGGAACACCTTCAGCCGTAATCGGCATCGGAGGTGGAAGCATCATGGACATTGCCAAGGCGGTGTCGCTCATGTTTACCAATGAGGGTTCATCGGTGAAGTACCAGGGACTCAACCTCATCAAGAAGCCCGGCATTTACCACATCGGTGTTCCAACCATTTCTGGAACCGGCGCTGAAGTATCGATGACGGCTGTATTGACAGGCCCTGAAAAGAAACTCGGTCTCAAGTGCGAGTGGACTGTCTTTAACCAGATTGTACTCGACCCTGAGCTCATTGCTTCTGTACCGCGCGACAAGTGGTTTTACACGGGCATGGATACCTATATCCATTGCATCGAGTCGCGCGATGGGATTCTGAACAACGCCTACAGCACGGCGTACGGTGATCAGGCTCTCGCACTTTGCCGCGATATCTATCTTGGGGAGAAGTCAGGTCAAACACCTCAAAACGATGACAAGCTGATGGTCGCCTCACTCATGGGGGGCCTGAGTCTGACGTATTCGGAAGTGGGTATCGTCCACGCCATGTCGTACGGGCTGTCGAAGATCCTGGGCACCAAACACTGCATCGCCAACTGCATCGCCTTCCAACATTTGGGTGACTTCTATCCTGAAGGCGTAGCTGAGTTCAATGCGATGATTAAGAAGCACAACATCGTGCTGCCAAAGAACCTTGCCAAAGGCTGGAGTGAAGAAACCATTACGGCCATGGCCAACGTCTCCATCCGGCTCGAGCACATGTGGAACCATGCCATCGGCACCGACTGGAAGAGCAAGGTTACCCTCGACAATGTGAAAGATCTATTTAGAAGACTATAATCCCGATTATGAATAAGAAAATTGTAAACGTTGGAAATATTCAGTGCGGTGCGGACCAGTTGTTCCTCATTTCTGGTCCCTGTGTCATTGAAGAAGAATCCATCATGATGAAAACCGCCGAGAAACTTAAAGAAGTTTCCGAGCGTCTCCGGATACCGATCATTTACAAGTCGTCCTTCCAGAAGGACAACCGGAGCTCTGCGAAATACTATGATGGCCCCGGCCTCGACAAAGGTGTGAAAATGCTGGCGAAGGTGAAGGAGCAGTTTGGTTTCCCATTACTAACCGACATTCACTATCCCGATCAGGCCGCTGCTGCCGGTGAAGTGGTTGATGTCCTTCAGATTCCTGCTTACCTCTGCATGCAAACGACGCTGGTAACTGCCGCCGCAAAGACCGGCCGGGTGGTGAACATCAAACACGGCCAGTTCCTTGCTCCCGACAACATGAAGCACCCGGTGAAGAAGGTAGAGGAAGCAGGCAACAACAAGATCATCCTTACGGAGCGTGGATTTACGTTTGGTTACAACGACCTGATTGTCGATCCCCGCAGTTTCTATCACTTGAATAACATCGGCTACCCTGTGGTGTTTGACATCACCCACAGCATCCGGAAGTATGGTATTCCGAGCGCCGACTCCAAGGGAGGAGCACGTGAATTCCTTCCTGTACTCTCCCGTGCCGGTGTGGCGTCGGGCGTGGACGGTGTATTTATTGAAACGCACCCCGAGCCGGCCAAAGCCCTTTGCGATGCCGCCAGCCAGCTATGTGTGTATGACCTCGAAGAATTCCTCAAGCCTATCCTTGACCTTCATGCGGTGGAAGTAAAGTACCGCGATAAACAACTTGTATTAGCCTAACCAAACCCTACTATGGAATTATATCTCGATTCAGCCGACCTGAAAGAAATTGAAGATGCTTTCAAACTCGGCTTCCTGGACGGACTCACCACGACGCCCACGTTCATGCACCGCGGCGGCGTAACCGATGTGGATTCGCTTATCGTAAAACTCAGCAAGATGGTTCCTGTGCTTCAGATTGAAGCGCTGGGCGATACCGCCGAGGAAGTTGTTAAGGAAGCCCATCGCCAGCTCAAGTTGGGTCTGGATCCCAAGAAAACCGTTTTCAAGATCCCCGTATCGCTGGAAGGCGTGCGTGCCTGCAAAATGCTCCGCGATGAAAACCTGCTGGTCAACGTGCACCTCGTGTACACGCTTCAGCAAGCCTACATGGCGATGAAAGCCGGCGCATCGTATGTGTGCCCGCTCGTCGGCCGCTTGCAAGATCAGGGCCATGACGCCCTTGAACTGGTTTCCCAGTGCGTATTTGCGGTCGACCACTACGGATACAACTCCAAGATCATGTTCTCGTCAGTTCGTAACGCCGAGCACCTGCGCAACGCCATCAACGTCGGCGTGCATACCATCACTGTACCATGGAAGATCATGAAGGGTCTCACCGACAACAACCTTACCACGCTGGGTACGGAGCAGTTCATCGAGCACACCCGCCTCGTTACCATGAGGGTGAAAGATGTCATCAGCCCGATCAACCCGGTAGTGCATATGAACACCGGCCTTACCGATGCCATCGTCAAGATGACGGAGTATGGCTTTGGCGCCATTACCATTACCGACAACGACGGTAACGTGAAGGGTATCTTCACCGATGGCGATATGCGCCGCGCGCTGCAGAAGGATGGACAGGACATCTTTAAGAAGAAGATGGCTGACTTCACTTACGGCAAACCGCTTGCTGTACAGCAGAACGATGCGCTTACCGCCGCCAACGACATCTTCAAGCAGAAACACGTGGATACGATCCTCGTCCTCGACGGCACAAAGCCCGTAGGGATGATCGACATTCAGGATCTCGCGCAATAAGCGAGTCACACCGTGAGCAAGGATGTAGTTCAACTATTTGAATCAGGAGGAGGGGAGTTCTTTACCCCTCCTTCGGTTTTTATTGCCAAACTCGAGCATATCCGTGCTGTGCTGTTCGATTGGGACGGCGTCTTCAACGCAGGGTTCAAGCAGGGTGGAGAGGGCAGTACGTTTTCGGAGGTGGACGCGATGGGCACCAACATGCTGCGCTACGCGCTGTGGAAGCGGCACAATACGCAACCGATAACGGCCATTATTACCGGTGAAGACAACCCACCGGCGCAGCTGCTTTCCAAGCGAGAGCATTTCCACGCCATGTTTTTTCAGGCGAAGAACAAAGCCGCCGTCTTCGCACACTTTTGCAAAACCCATTCCCTCCGCCCGGAGGAAGTACTCTTCTTCTTCGATGATGTGCTCGATCTTGAAGTCGCCCGACAGTGTGGCGCGCGTGTGATGATTGCCCGCCGATCGACGCCCATGCTCACCACATTCGCCAAGTCCAACGGTATGGTTGACTACCTGACCGGTTGCAGTGGTGGCGACCATGGGCTGCGGGAGGGATGTGAAATGGTTATTGGCCTGCTTGGATTGTACGACAAGTTGATCGGTGAAAGAATGGTGTATTCTTCCGATTACCAGCTCTATCTGGGAGAGCGGCAGGATATTTCGACAGCGATCGCATCAGTTTAAAGAACTGTGCCTCCGGCGGTCAGTGTACATGGCCGAATATCCCATTGTCATCATTGAGGATGGGAATTGTGGGGTCCTTTTGCTTATTTTTAGTGGAATCCCCATTTCCACTATGTCATACCGAATCCTTGTTGTCTTCTGTCTGTTGGCTATCGGCTGCTCAGACAAGAAACCCACAAACACGCCTGAGCAAGAGGCCATCGCACAGTTGGCCGCCTTTGTCAATGAAATAACGCCATCTCGTGGACGCGGGCAGGGCATGAGCATGAGCGAGATGAGCCCAAGCGCGTTTGAGGAAGGACTTTCAAAAACGCGCGATCAACTGATCAAGCTTCGCAGTATTGATCCCGCCCTACTCACCGGCGACGACCTGATCGATTGGAAGTTCGCGCAGAGCATTCTGGTGGGGCGTGAGATCGACCAGGCGGTGAACCAGCCTTGGAAGAAAGATCCGCGGATATTCATGACGTTTACAGGAATTTCAGGGATGCTGAATGCTCCTGGCGACTTGGAAAAGAAAGTATCGGATGTCAAGAAGCGACTCAAACTCGCCCCCATGCAGCTGGCAAACGGCAAAACGCAGCTGACTTCTTATGTCCCACGCTTTCAGGAGCTCGCCGTCTTCATGGCTGAGAATGGGTTTGTTTTGTTTGACAAGGAAATTCCAGCCTTTGCTGCGTCTGCAGGTGCATCGGCCGACAGTCTCCTTATCTTAAATGCATCCGCCCGTGCCGCACTCGATGATTATTTGAAGTTCCTACGGGATGAATTGCCCAAACGTACAGCGGGCGACTTTGCTATGGGTGCGGTGCCTTACAACGATATGCTGAAAGGGCAGTACCTGTTGGGGTATGACGCCGATAGTCTGTACGCCTTTGGTTTGGAGCAGTTTGACAAGACCGTCAAAGAGCTTGAGGAAGTGGCGAAACGCATTGACCCAAAGAAAACCTGGCAGCAGTTGGCCATTGAAATCAAGAACGAGTATCCGGCGCCCGACAAAATGATTGAAGCCCATCAGGAGTGGGTTGATAAAGCCCGTGAACATGTCAAGAAGAATAACCTGATCCCAATTCCATGGCAGGAGCGTGTAACGGTTGTTCCCCGCGCGGAGTATTTACGGAAGACATCGTATTACGGAAATTTCTCCTTCGCCCGTGGCAAAGATGCCGACAGCACGTACAGTTCGGAGTGGATGATCAATCCTTTTGAAGACCAGTGGGATGCAAAGCGGAAGCAAGAGTATTTGGTTGAACATGATTGGGGTGTCATTATTGTTACGGCGCCGCACGAGACCTACGCAGGACATCATGTTCATGGATTGTACCAGGCCAATAATCCGCGGCCGTTACGGCGTAAGAACAGCATCAGTCTCTTTTCCGAAGGCTGGGGGCTTTACAACGAACAACTAATGCGGGAGACAGGGTTCTTCCCCAATGACCGCATCCTTCTTCGGCAGCTGCAACTTCGGTTGTGGCGCAACGCCAGGGTGATCTATGATGTGGGTCTGCATACGGGCAAGATGTCCTATGAAGATGCCATCAAACTGATGACCGATAAGGTAGGTTTCCTGCGGTGGGCTGCTCAACTCGAGGTCGATGCCTGCTGTGCATCACCCGGCTATTTCATCGGCTATTTCACGGGCATGATGGAGATTCTCCGTATGCGAGAGGATTACAAGAAACTAAAGGGAGATGCCTTCACCTTAAGCGACTTCCACGAGAAGCTTCTCCAGGGTGGAAGCATGCCTACGTCGTTGATGCGGGAGGCTTTATTTAACTAAACTTTACATCTTGACGCCTTTGCGAGAGATTTTTCACGCAATGGAGCAGAGACGTAATAAGACGCAAAGGAATACAACCATGAAGAGAATCTTACTTCTAGGAATCGCGGTGGCTGTGATGAGCTGCAGCAATGAAAAATCTACTCAGAATGCTGAAGATGCTCCGAAGCAACTCAGTGAATTTGTCAAGGAAATGACGCCTTCGAGAGGAAGGGGTCAGGGACTCGCCATGGACTCCATGAGCACGGAGTCTTTTCAGCGGGCTTTGCAAAAGACAAAGGCACAACTGGCAAAGCTTCGGGCCATTGACACCGCGGCGCTGAAGGGCGACGATCTTATCGACTGGAAGTTCGCTCAGAGCATTTTGGTGGGGCGCGAGTTGGATCAGGAACAACGCCAACCGTGGAGGATGGATCCAAGAATGTACATGACGTTTACAGGGGTTGCCGGCTTGCTGAACGGTCCCGGGGAGCTGGACAAAAAGATTGAGCAGATTGAAAAGCGCTTGCTCATAGCGCCCTTGCAGATGGCCAATGGGATGGAGCAAATCGACCGTTATGTTCCCCGGTTTCAGGAGCTGGCCGTGTTCATGGCCGAGAACGGCTTCGTGTTGTTTGACAAAGAAATTCCGGAGTTTGTTCAGAAGTCTGGAGCAACAGCAAGAAAACTTATTGGCCCGGCCCGGGATGCACGCGCGGCATTGGAAAAATATCTGACGTTCCTGAAAGATGAACTACCCAAGCGACAGCCTGGCAATTTCTCCATGGGCGCCGAAACTTACAACGCCATGCTCCGGGGGCAATACTTGTTGCCTTATGATGCGGACAGTCTCTACGCCTTTGGCTGGCAGCAGTTCAATGCCACTGTGGCCGAACTGGAAGCCTTGGCGAAGAAGATGAACCCCGGCAAGACCTGGCAGGAGCTCGCTATAGAAATCAAGAACGAGTACCCGGATCCGCACAAAATGATTGAAGTCCACCAAGAGTGGGTTGACAAATCTCGTGAGCACGTTATTAAGAACAACTTGATTCCCATCCCCTGGAAGGAGCGCGTGATCGTGGTGCCGCGTGCCGAGTATTTGCGCAAGACCTCCTATTATGGTCACTTCAATTTTGCCAGCGCCAAGGACAAGGATAGCATTTACACATCCGAGATGCATATCAATCCCTTCGAAGATCAGTGGGATGAGAAGCGCAAGAAGGAGTATCTGGTGGAGCATGATTGGGGCGTGATTATGGTAACCGCCCCGCATGAGACCTATGCAGGACACCACGTGCACGGACTTTATCAGGCGAATAACCCAAGGCCGCTCCGCCGAAAGAACAGCATCAGTCTCTTCTCGGAGGGGTGGGGGCTTTACAATGAACAGCTCATGCGGGAGACCGGTTTCTTTCCAAACGATAAGATTCTGCTGCGTCAACTTCAGCTGCGACTATGGCGCAATGCTCGCGTGATCTATGATGTGGGACTCCATACCGGAAAGATGAACTACGAGGAAGCGATTTCGCTCATGACGGACAAGGTAGGTTTCCTTCGTTGGGCATCACAGTTGGAGGTAGATGCCTGCTGCGCAGCACCCGGTTACTTCATCGGGTATTTTACGGGTATGATGGAGATTCTGCGCATGCGTGAAGACTACAAGAAACTCAAAGGTGATGCGTTTAGCCTGAGCGAGTTCCACGAACGGTTGCTGAAGGCGGGGAGTATGCCAACGTCGTTGATGCGGGAGGCATTGTTCGAGAGTGAAAATGATCTCTCGCAAAGGCGCTAAGGCGCAAAGGTATTAGAGTCCGTTGACAATGCGGTTGATCCCATCCTTTATCAAGACTTCGTTGAAGTTGATGAGGAGACCCAATTTGATGTCCGTGAGTTTGAGATAGGTGAGCAGTTGTTTTGTGTGAACAGGTACAATGGATTCTACCGATTTGATTTCGATGATGACTTTACTATCCACGATCATGTCAGTCCGGATTCCAAGATCAAGTTTCACCTCATCATAGATCACCGGAATGCCCTGCTGCGGTGTAGCTTGGATAGCTCGTAATTGAGAATTTCCTCATACACCGACTCCAGCAATCCAGGTCCCAACTTCGTGTGAATTTGGTAGCAAGCATTCACAATCACTTTTGAAAGCTCATTTTCCGTCATCCCTCAAAACTAGGGAGTTTGTCTTCCGTCCTGAAGTTTTCAGTTGCAGGAAATCCTGATAATCTTCTTTGCGTCTTTGCGCCTTTGCGAGAGATACCCTTTTTCCCTGTAACCTTTTCCCCTCATTCGAGTCTTTATTCAGTAAACCCAACCGCTGATGGTCCGAAATCTCCTACTCACCGCCTGGCGCAGCCTCACCAAAAGTCGCTTTTTCTCTCTGCTCAACATTCTTGGTCTGTCCATTGGCATGGCCGTTTTTCTACTTATTGCACAATACGTGCATTTCGAACGGAGTTATGAAACGTTCTTGCCGAATGCGAGCAATATCTACCGGGTATATCTGGAGACATACCTCAACAAAGATTTAGTAACACGAAGTGCCGAGAATTATCCGGGTGCAGGCCCTGCCATGAAGGCAGATTTTCCGGAAGTGGTGGGGTATGCGCGATTGTATAACCTTGGGTACAAGAACAATGTGATCATTACAAATGAAGAAGCTAAGCCAAATCCGGTTGCTTTCAAGCACCGACGATTCCTGTATGCCGACTCTTCCTTCCTTCCCATGTTGGGCTATCCCATGGCTTCCGGCGATGCTGTGTCTGCGCTTGCTCAGCCCAATAGCGCTGTGATTTCTGAACGGTTTGCAATGATGTACTTCGGCAATGAAGACCCGCTGGGCAAGTCCTTGCGCATGCAGGATGATGACTTCAATAACGAACTCGTTAAGATTACCGGAGTGTTCAAAGACCTTCCGGAAGAGACGCATTTGAAATTTGATATTCTTTTCTCGTATAAGACCCTCTTCTCACGATTTGAACGGGCCCTCATGCGCTATGATCAGACCTGGCAACGGAAGGACATGTATACCTTTATTCAGCTTCGCGACGATACGGATCCTAAAGTATTTGAGAGCAAGCTGCCAGCGCTGGTGTCAAAATTCAAAGCCGATAACGTGGAACGAAGTCAGGAAGATATACTAAAGCTCCAGCCACTCGCATCCATCCATCTCCAGTCAAACCTGGCAGAGGAGCCAGAGACCAATGGCGATCAGCGGATCGTAGATTTCATTTCCATGATTGGATTATTCGTCCTTGTGATTGCATGGATCAACTACATCAATCTGTCAACAGCAAAGGCCCTTGAGCGCGCCCGTGAAGTGGGGGTGAGGAAGGTGATGGGCGCACTCAAGGGTCAATTGGTGCGGCAATTTCTTGTTGAAGCCGCGCTCATGAACCTCGTAGCCATGACGATTGCGTTGGGAGCTGTTGCCGCATTGACACCCTGGTTTAATGGGCTCTCAGGATTGAAACTGAACATAGGCTATTTGCTGCAACCGTGGTTCATTTTGCTCACGCTAGCACTGTGGCTAACCGGCACGTTGCTTTCCGGGTTCTACCCGGCCTGGGTGTTGTCTTCCTTCACGCCCGTATCGGTACTCAAAGGAAAGCTTACGCAAGGACTTCGTGGTATTGCGCTACGTCGAGGGCTTGTCGTCTTCCAGTTTATGGCTTCCGTGGCGTTGATCGCCGGGACATTCATTGTATACAATCAGCTGAAATTCATGATGAGCCGTGATCTGGGCGTTAATATCGATCAGGTCCTCGTGGTCGAGCGCCCAGGTATTGCGCCTCGTGATCGCAAGGCATTTAGCTCGGCTGTTGATGTGTTCCGTGATGAACTGAGAAGAAGTCCCTCCATCCTTGGTGTGGCTTCATCGGGCAATATTCCAGGCAAGCAGCGGGAATACAAAGGTGCGGTCAAACGCTACGGCGCTCCTGATGACCAATTGGTTTCTGTAAAATTCAACGGGATGGACTTTGAATTCATGGATGTATTTAAAATGCGCGTGATCGCCGGAAGAGCCTTTGATGAACAGTATACGAACGAGCAGGATACATCTGCCGTGATCACGGAGTCTGTAGCAAGGGTTCTCGGATTCAAGCGACCGGAGGATGCTGTGGGGCAAACCCTGACGATTCCAGAATTCCGGTGGAACCCCATTATTGTCGGGGTCATCAATGACTATCACCAGGTTTCGCTGAAGAAGCCTCTTGATCCCACCATCTTCTACTGTTCTAAGTATGGCGGGGAGTTCTATGCTGTCCGTTTGGTGGGAGGCAAGGAACAGGAGGCCATCGATGCTGTGCAGCAGGCATGGTCGAAAGCCTTTCCCGGAAATCCCTTCGAGTACTTTTTCCTCGACGACTATTTTAACCAACAGTATGAGAATGAGCGGAAGTTTGGCAAACTGTTCACCGTATTCTCTACGCTTGCTGTGATCGTCGGCTGCCTGGGATTGTTTGGATTGTCTGCATTTACAACCACCCAACGAACAAAGGAGATCGGCATCCGGAAGGCACTCGGATCTTCAGAGCAGGGGATTTTCTTGCTGCTTTCAAAGGAGTACGTCCAATTGGTAGGCTTGTCAATCCTGCTGGCGACACCACTGGTATGGTGGGTAATGTCGGGGTGGGTGGAGCGTTTCCCGTATCACATATCCATCTCTGCCCTAATCTTTGTTATTGCGGGTGGACTGGTGCTGCTGGTTGCGTTGCTCACGGTGAGCTTTCAGACCATCAAGGCCGCACGGATAAATCCGGTGGATTCGCTGAGGTACGAGTAGGTGCCTGGTCTGGGTGTGTCAGGAGTACAATTTTTCAATCTGACTCCCATGCTTCTCCACCAGGTTATTTCGCATCGGCTTGAAGGTGGTGGTGAGCTCCTTGTTCTCTACCGTCCACTCGACATCGGAGAGAATGAATTTTTTCACGCGCTCATGCCCCTGAAGGGCCTCGTTCAGACGATCAATTTCCTCCTGGTATTTCTTGACCACCTTGATGTTGTGCACCATGTATTGTGGTGAAGTCCAGTGAATGCCCTGCTCTTCACACCAGCTCTTAAGTAATTGAAAGTGAGGTACAACAATGGCGATGATGTAAGGCCGGTTGAAGCCTATGATGAGGCATTGGGAGATGAAGGGTGAAGTAAGGAAGTGATTCTGCAGAGGTTGCGGCGCAACGTACTTGCCTGTGGATGTCTTGAAGATATCCTTCTTCCTGTCGGTAATCGCCAGGTATCTTTTGGCGACCATCTTGCCAACGTCACCTGTCCGGAACCAACCATCCGCGGTGAAGACCTCGGCATTGAGCTCGGGACGTTTGTAATAGCCTTGCATGATATTGGGTCCCCGAACAAGGATTTCGCCTTCGCCGCTTTCGTTGGGTTCATCGATTCTCAGTTCAATGCCGGGAATGGGAATCCCAACCGTTCCGAGCCTGTACATCCCAGGTAAATAGCGATTGGTAGAAATGAAGGGTGAGGCTTCCGTCATACCATACCCCGAAAGCGTCATAATACCTGCTGCCGAAAACAGCCTGCCGATCTCCGGACGCAGTGCGGCTGCGCCAACACCGATGTGTTCAATCTTCCCGCCGAGGTTCCTGCGCCATCGTCCAAGGACCAGCAGCCTGGCGAGAAAGAGATGGAGGGCGTACAAGGGCCCGTTGCCCAGGTCTTTATATCGTGAACCGATATCCATCGCCCAGCCGATAACTCGACGCTTGATGATGTTCTTTTCCTGCCGCTGTTCCTGAAGGTAGTCATACATCTTCTCGAGGGTTCGCGGAACGCAGGTAAAGAAGTGCGGCCGTACCGTTAGAAAATCTTCCCGCAGGTTTTCCAGCGAGTTGCTGAAGTGTATGGAAGCTCCAAAACCCAGGTATCCGTAACAGCTCGCCCGTTCAAAGATGTGACTAAACGGCAAGAAGCTGAGCACCCGTTGTCCGGGCTGGAGAGGGAGGAGTGTCAGTATGGCCTTGATGCCGCTCACAACGTTCGCGTGCGTGAGCACAGCCCCCTTCGGTGTTCCTGAAGTCCCCGATGTGTACATGATCGTGAGGATGTCAGAGGGCTGCACGCCCTTCACTCGTTCGTCAAATTGAGGATGAATCCCATTCTCTTTCACAAGTTCTGGAAATTCTCCGGGCACTCCTGACTGCAAATGATGAACGATGCTCAGCGCAGGAAGGCTGGATCTTATCGACCGCACCTTCCCGAACAATGCAGCGTCAGCTGTGATGCACACCCTTGCCTCCGTTTCGTGAAGGATAAATTTCATCTCCGACTCATTGGAGGTAGGATGCAGCGGCACGACAACGGCACCGATCTGCTGGCAACCGAAGTCGAGCATCATCCATTCCGGACTTCCCATTTTCGGAATAAAGGCCACGCGGTCGCCTTTCGCGATGCCATGGTCCAGCAGCCATCCTGAAATGGCTTTCGCTCCGCGTTTAATGTCCTGAATGGAATGACCAACCCAATTACCGTTACGTTGTGATACCAACGCTTTTAACTGCGGGTACTTTTGCTGCTGGTAATCCAGGAGTTCAAATACACGTGTGAAGTCGATGTGTGGGTTGGAAGTCATCCGCGGACGTCGGGATTCGTGGTTGTTGCGTTAGGTTTTTTTCGGTTCAACGTACAGAATGTCGTACAACAGTTCGAAGAACGCAGGGAAGTCGGGCAAGTCATTGTGATGCCCACCCTCAATAGGATGAAGTACGATCTTGTCGGGATATAATGCTTTCAGTTCTTCGCTTTGCCGGAAGGAGACCAGGTAATCCCTGTTGCCATGGATGATATGCACCGGACAAGAAACGGAATGCAGGTATTCATCCGTCCGGAGGTCGTAGCGCAGCAACAACTTCAGCGGTAGCAGAAAGGCAAAGCGTTTCGCATTTCGGTAGAAGCTTCGATAGGGTGAGTCCAGGATCAGCATCCTTGGATGATTCCAGGAGGCGATGCGTGCAGCGATGCCCGATCCCAGCGACCGGCCATACAGAACGATTTTATCTTCCGGATACTGCGTGGACAGCCATTTGTAGAGTTGCTGCGCGTCTTCAAATAATTTGGCCTGTGTGCGCTTGCCTCGACTTTTGCCAAAGCCCCGGTAGTCCATCATGAAGAAGTCATATCCATTACTGACAAAGTCCTTGGCAAATTTTCCCCAGCCTTTGATGCTGCGCGAGTTTCCCTTCAGGTAGTAGATGACACCACGTGAGTTAGGCACCTTGAAATGGATGGCATTGATCCTTCCGCCGTCCGCTGTATCAAAATTCAATTCTTCGAAAGGGAAGGGGTATTGATACTTAAAGGTGTGCGCAAGGATCTCGGGGCGGAAGAAATAGAGGTGTTGCGTGAAGTAGAAGAAGATGCACAGGGCAGCGTAGGAGACAGCGATAATGAGAAGGACAGTTAGGGCCATGCGCGGTCATTCGGACCGAAAAAATTAACAAATAATCGCCAGAGTAGGAAACTTAGAGATTTCCCAGCAGGGCTTCGATCGTTTTGTGATACTCCGGGAAACTCCCCAGGTTGCGGTGTGAGCCATCGGGGATGAAGATGAAGTCGTCAGGGGAATCGAGAAGCTCCCGTAGTCTGAGCGCGGAACTCAAGGGAACAACACTGTCCTTCGTCCCGTGCAGAATGATCTTCCGCACTTTCACGGCTTTCAGGTGATCTTTATTGGAGAATACCGACCGGATCGGCAGCCTATCGGTGAGCGGGCGCCAATAGGGGGGAATCACACCGCGGATTTCATCAAAGGGTGTCTCGAGGATGAGCAGGTCCGATGGCACCTCTCCGGCCAGCTTAGAGGCAACAGCGGAGCCCAGTGATCGACCGTAAATGACAGTATGCGGATATTGCCCCCGCGCCTGCACCCAATCCCACACCTTTCGCGCATCGGCATACAGCGCATCTTCCGAAGGACTTCCGGTGCTTTTTCCATAGCCACGGTAGTCGATCATCAACACATCATAGCCATGCTTCGTAAGGTTTGGAGCAAAGTTTCCCCATCGCTGCAGGTTTCCACGGTTGCCATGGAAGTATACGATCATGCCTTTCGAAGGGCCAGCGGGTCGGAACCAAAGTGCGCTTATCGAAATGACTTCACCATTTTCTCCAGGCACGTCAATGGTATGCTCTTCAAAAGGGAAATCAAAGGTGAAGGTGTAGTCGGGCGCAAGCTTGACCGACTGAAAAATCAACCGATCCTGAAAGAGGTAGAGTCCGGCCACCGCCAGCATCATCACGGCAATGGTCACTAGGAGGAGTCGTTTCAGCATCAGCATCTGACCAGGTAAGCCTATTTCTTCGATGCATTGTTTAGCGTAATCCTTAGGATCCGCGATTGAAACACGCCTCCAACAAACAGCTGATCGCGATAGCGAAGGGCAATGCTGGAACCCGATAGCTGGCTGCCATCGTCCATGAGAACTTGTTCTACCTGATAGGTGTTATCGGGTCCCGGAGTGATTTTCAAAACTTCGGATGGAGATCGCTTCGCGGAATCCTTGGCGTGCCCTACAAACGCAAGGAGCTTGGGATGTGCCGCCACCCACAAGTTGCCGTCGGCATCTACGTCGATATTGTCAACACCGGATTTCAACTTGAGTGTACCCACCTGTGTGATCTTGCCGGTCGATGCATCGCGGTCGAAGGTCATGATGCTGCGGCCTGTGGTTGTGGCGATGTAAAGTTTCGTCTTGTCGTTGGATACATTAACCCCGTTGCCATACTTGAGTCCGTCACACGCCGTGCTGAATGTCGTGCCGTCGTAGTATAACAAAGAAGAGAAGGGGAGTTGAAGGTAGTCCTCCAGTGTGCGCTTGAATCCCTTGGGCGTTCCATGATCGTTCGTAACATAAAATGTCTTTGGTGTGATGGCGACCACATCATTCGGGCAGCACATCGATTCATCCG
>CAYMPU010000155.1:0-21658 GCA_964392375.1 uncultured Ohtaekwangia sp.
AATGTGCGGGTAGCCAGCTCTGCTTTACCCGACGGGCGTAAGGCAGACAAGGCCACACCTTCGGCGCCAGCGACAATGCCATCAAGCTCACCTTCGTTCACCTTGCTGTCGATGGTCGACTTGAGTGAAAACCTGCCCCAGACGTTGGCCTTGAAAGCATAGACAAGAATAACGCCCGAAGTAACAGCCGTTACGCCGGCAATGGTCCAGCCGATCTGGCCTCCAAAATACCGGAAGCCCAGACCAACCCCGATGGCCAGCAAAATAAAGCCCACCAGGCCTACCAATGTGGTCCCCGGCACAAAGATGATCTCAACGAGAATAAGGCCAAGGCCAAGGATGATCAGCGAAAGAAGGGTAATCCACTCTACCATAGCTCAAATGTAATCAATTGAAGTTAGGCCATTCGATAAAGCGTTGCTCCATATTATTCTAGTAGGCGCGGGCAAACACGACGCGTCCTGCAGAAGGTTTTCCGGAGTAGACACAAGTGCCTTGCTCGGTTGAACCCTCCAGCGGGATGCAGCGGATGGTTGCCTTTGTCTCTTCCTTGATTTTTTGCTCCGTCTCAGCCGTGCCATCCCAGTGCGCAAGCACAAAGCCTGCCTTCTCGTCGAGCACGTTCTTGAATTCGTCGTAATTCTCCACGCGACGGGTATTTTCCTCACGGAATTTCAGCGCGCGGTTATAGATGTTCTTCTGGATCTGGTCAAGAAGATCCGTGATGGTGGCAACCACGCTGTCCATCTTGACCACCTGCTTCTCTTTGGTATCTCTTCTGGCTACCTCAAGCGTTCCAGCCTCTAAGTCGCGGGGGCCGATGGCGATGCGCACGGGCACGCCCTTCAATTCGTATTCGGCAAACTTGAATCCGGGCTTCTGGGTATCGCGGTTGTCAAACTTCACGCTCAGTCCGGCTTTGCGCAAGTCTGCAAGGATGGGCTCGACAGCTGTCGTAATCTTGCTGAGCTCCTCCTCGCTGCGGAAGATGGGCACAATAACAACATGCAATGGTGCAAGCTTCGGGGGAAGGATCAGACCGTCGTCGTCGGAATGCGCCATGATCAATCCGCCAATCAAACGCGTGCTGACGCCCCATGAGGTGCCCCATACGTAATCGAGCGTACCTTCTTTGGTGGAAAACTGGACACCAAAAGCGTTGGCGAAGTTTTGTCCCAGGAAGTGTGAAGTCCCGGCTTGCAGTGCTTTCCCGTCTTGCATGAGGGCTTCTATACAATAGGTATCCACAGCGCCCGGAAAGCGTTCACCATCGCTCTTCCTTCCTTTGATAACCGGAACAGCCATGAAGGTCTCCACAAACTCTGCATACACATCCAACATCCGGCGCGCTTCCTGCTCAGCTTCAACCCGCGTAGCATGCGCAGTGTGTCCTTCCTGCCAGAGAAATTCGGCAGTCCGTAAGAATAGTCGTGTGCGCATCTCCCACCGCACGACGTTGGCCCACTGATTGATCAGGATAGGCAGGTCGCGGTAGGATTGAATCCATTTCTTGTAGGTATTCCAGATGATGGCCTCACTGGTCGGGCGCACCACAAGTTCTTCTTCGAGTTTTGCTTCGGGATCGACCATGAGCTTGCCGGGCTTTGAGGGATCGTTCTTCAGACGATAGTGGGTAACAATAGCGCACTCCTTGGCAAAGCCCTCGGCGTTCTTCTCTTCGGCCTCGAACATACTCTTCGGTACAAAGAGCGGGAAGTATGCATTCACGTGGCCCGTATCCTTAAACATCTTGTCGAGGGCTCGCTGCATGTTCTCCCAGATGGCATAGCCATAGGGTTTAATCACCATGCATCCTCGCACATCTGAATTTTCAGCCAGGTCAGCCTTCTTTACCAGTTCCACATACCACTGCGCATAATCCTCTGCACGGGTGGGTAATTGCTTTGCCATTGTCGATAGATAATTGAGGCGCAAATATAATTCAGGGGCCCTTCATAGGCTATTCCTCCAAATTACCCCAAATCAAGGCTTTTCTCTCTTTGGGGTATACGTAACATGGCATGAATTTCGTTGTTAAAAGGAATCAAGGAGGGTAAATTTACGTTACAAGGTATAAGCGAAAACAAGAGGCTATGAAAACGAAATACACGATGTTGGCTGCAGCCCTGACGATGACCGTCACGGCAATGGCACAGGAGGTGGATGACATGTATTTCAATGCCAGGGACCGGGTTGTTCTTTCCGAGAGCAACCAAGTCGCAATGGCCGGACGGTACGCCACCGCTGACAAGCAAGCGGTGAAAACCAACCCTGTAAATCCGTCCGACTCATACACTGGCCGCGGTGTTAATCCTGAGTTCAGTGCCCAGCAGAAGAACGGTGCAGAAATCGTACAGGATAATCCGGACTACTTCCTCAGCACCTACGCTCCGAAAGATGTCAATGGAAATCTGTATTCTGGAAATTCAACACTTTCGAACTGCGGTTGCAATACCGGGAGCGCTTACTCCAGCATGGCGTACGGCGGCTTCGGCAATCCCTACGGAAATTTCTATTCACCTTATGGCTATGGAGGTTCACCCTACACGTCCATGGGTTATGGATACAACGGCTATAGCTCCATGCTGTCGATGAGCATCGGCTATGGAAGCATGTATTCGCCGTACTATGGCGGTATGTATAGCCCCTACGGTATGTACAGTCCTTATGGATTCTCGCGCTATGGCTATGGTTATGGCTATCCGTACACACCGGTTATTGTTACAGGTGCAGACGTCAACCATACTACCTATGGCAGGCGTCCTGTGCGCGCCAGCTCGGTGAGCACGCAACCGTTTTATACCGGTGCTGCGACAGCCGCGGCATCGGGTACCAATGGTCGCACGCGTGCTACCGCATCGGGCCAGTCCAACTATTATGATCCAAGTTGGAGAAGCAATCCCACCAACTTCCCTACGCGTTCATTTGACACAGGTGGTCGCAGCACCGGATACACACCCACCTCATCCACCGGCCGGTCGTGGGGTAGTGACGCAGGAAGAACGCGCTCTTATGATTCCTTCGGATCTGGAGCATCAGGTGGATCGCGTGGTGCTGTTGGCACAGGTACATCCGGTGGCTCCTCAGGCGGAAGCGGAAGCAGCAGCGGTGGCCGCTCACGCGGAAGAAACTAATTCCGGAAAGACATCACTCTCATGAACAGAAGGATCGCATGGACGATCGTGGGCATCGTATGGCTTACCCTCGGTGAGGCAAAAGGTCAAAGCTACGCAGAAGAAGCGTTGATCATCAGCCGCGCGCGACCGGGGGGAACGGCTCGCATACAAGCGATGGGCGGTGTGCAAAATGCCCTGGGCGGCGACATCAGTTCGGCCTACTACAATCCCGCGGGCCTTGGAATGTATAACCGATCCGATTTTTCGTTCACTGCCGGGTATGGATTCACGACGAACAATGCTACTTATCTTGGCAATAATGCCAGCGACACAAAGACGGCGCTGATGATCCCCAACATTGGCGTCGCTTTCCACGCGGGGCAAGACGGAAGCAACGGAATCTGGGGAGGCACGCTCGGCATTACCTTTAACCGGATCAATGACTTCAACGAGACCCTCTCCTACGCAGGCACCAATCCTGACAACTCCATCATTGACTATTTCATTTCACAAGCCAATGGCTCCGGCACAGGGCAGTTCAACACATCGTCCTCCGGTTACAATACGCCTACCGGGCTTGCCTACTACAACTACATCATCGGGCCTCAGGACATTCTGGTGCCACCGGGTCCATCCGATCAGTATTTTACGGATGTGACGGGCGTGCCTCTGCAATCGGAATTGGTAAAGACTGCCGGTGCTCAAAATCAATGGAGTCTTTCCTACGGCGTAAACTTCAACGACAAGGTCTTTGTGGGTGCGGGGCTGGGCATTGCCACACTCCGGTATACCTCCGAAAAAACATACATTGAAACTTTTTCAGACGCAGGTCAGCCGATGGACGGAATGCAATTGAAAGAAGCGCTGGTGCTTGACGGCACCGGCATTAATGTAACGGCTGGCGCCATCTTCCGTCCCATGGATGCCTTGCAGCTAGGCCTTTCCGTGGCCACACCCACTTCCTACGAAATCGATGAAGCGTATAGTGCATCGATGGCCTCCGCATGGAACAATTTTGTCTATCTGCCCGGTGATACGCTAAACGACGAGAGTGCCTTCACCGACAACCTCACCTCTACACATTCCCTCAGTACACCCTGGCGTGTGAGCCTTGGGGGCACGTACTTCTTCCAAAAGAAAGGATTCATCAGCGCCGACGTGGAGTGGCTAAACTACAGCAGCGCGAGCTATGAGGGTGGTGACTTCTCCGCCAACAACGATGAAATCAAGAGTCTATACAAGTCAACGTTCAACATTCGAATAGGTGGCGAGTATCGTTTGAACAACTATCGGATCCGCGGTGGGTACAGCCTGATGCCAGATCCGTTCAAGTCTTCTCAAAATGGGGTGAACCGGTCTATCGCATCTTTTTCTGCCGGTGGCGGTTACAGGACCGCCAAGTTTTATGTGGATCTCGCTGTGATTTATGCCACGGGAGAAAACTCCTACCGGCCCTACCAGCTCAATTATCCACTGGATCCGCTGGTAACCTATACCCGCAAATCAACTACGGTGATGATCACCGTTGGTTTTCCATTCTAAGCAGCGTAATTACTTCATCGGTGCTAACGTCGGGGCCGATGGTCAAGTGTGCCTGACGGTAGTAGCTCATGCGTTGTGACCGCATGAATTCGATGGCGTCTTTGAGGTTTTCGGGATGCAGGTTGGCAAACAGCGGGCGAGAACTTAGATCCGTCTTCAGGATACGTTGTGCAATGACTTTGGGTGCTACGTCGAGAAAAATACTGGTGCCCGACTGGTTGATCATGATGATGTTGTCGGAAAAGCATGGCGTTCCTCCGCCCGTAGCCATCACATAGTCACTTTCTATCGCGCACTGGCGGCGGAGAAGGCCAGACTCAAACGTGCGAAAGGCCGGCTCGCCGTCATCGCGAAATATTGCCTGGACAGACTTCCCAGCCTCTTCCTCAATCAACTCATCGAGGTCGGTGAAGGGAATCTCCAGCGAGGCAGCCAGAAGCCGTCCAAGCGTTGTCTTTCCTGAGCCCGGAAGGCCTAATAGAAAGATCTTCATTCAGGGTTGGGTGATTAATCTCAAGACCTCAGCACTTGAAGGCGTATCATTATGGTGCCAGTTGCCCAGCACAAGGCCGTCATTCCACAGGGCAAGTCCAGGATTTGAGCGGAGAATCGTCTTGAGTACAGTGGCGTCGGCAAAAGCGTAAGGTACTCCCAGCTGATGCTCATGCCGGAAGGCATCCATCTGCTCTGACGATGAGGAGGTAAGAATGAGACAGTCGACTTTACCTTCGAGGTCCTCGGTGAGTGTCCGCAGCGACACCAGATTCTTGGAAGAGGCCTTCCGCACATCCACAATCACAAGGAGCAACTTAGGCCCTTGAAACGTGGCTTGGGTAATATCTTCTCCCTCCGGAGTGTATACGACATAGTCCGTAATCTTGGCCTTGATCTTATCTTCGTTGATTACCCGCGCTGATTTATAGGTGTATCCATCTGTCTCCGGCAAGAACTTCATGGATTGTACTTCTTCGCCATCTTTTTCAAACGTGTATTCGATGAGCGGTTGCTCGGCCGGTATCAGTTGCTCGGGAATACGGTTCCCAACTTTGTAGGCGCGGAAGTCAATGAATGGTAAATGCTGTATGGCATAAATCCCAGCCAATAGACTGATAGCCGCTGTGGTCAGGATAACACCATGACCCTCTATGGTTCGCAGATTGGATTGATAGTTTCTCCTGTACCAGAACAGGTGGAGGACAAACACCATCAAAATGATGTCCTTAATAAAAGACTCCCATGGGGTAAGCTTGATCGCATCGCCAAAACAACCACAGTCGGTGACTTTGTTGAAGTACGCCGAGTAGAATGTAAGGAACGTAAAAAACACCATCAGTGCGAGGAGCACCCATGTGGTCTGCTTCATGCGGTAGAGAACAAGAATGGCGACACCCAGGGCAAGTTCAAGTATGATCATGGCCATGCCGATCTCCAGTGCCCAGGGTATGAAGTAATGGAAGACTGATCCAAAGTCCTCGACAAACACCTCAAAGTACTCCTCCAGCTTGATGGCGGTGCCAACCGGATCATTCAATTTGATGAGTCCGGAAAAGATGAAAAGTCCTCCTACAAAAAAACGTGAAAACTGATCGATGAATCGCTGCATGAATCGTTGCTATTTTTTCTCTTCATTCATTAGGATCATGGCAAACACGGCGTAGTTGATCATGTCCTGATAGTTGGCTTTGACCCCTTCACTGGCCAGAGTCTTCCCGTCGTTGTTCTCGATCTGCTTGACACGCATCAGTTTCATCAGAATGATATCCGTGATCGAACTCACGCGCATCTCACGCCACGCCTCCCCATAGTCATGATTCTTGTTGTCCAGCAAGTGCATCGTCTCGTCGACCTCCGCCTCATACAGCGGCATGACCTCTTCCGGTGTGAGCTCACTGGTTGATGAACCCTCCAGTCGAATCTGAATCAACGCGATAATACAGTAGTTGATAATGCCCACAAATTCATCCCGGATCGGGTCGCCTATTTTTTGCATTCCTTTCTCCTGGATGCTCCTGATCCGCTGCGCCTTGATGAAAATCTGATCGGTGATGGAGGGCAGTCGTAAAACGCGCCATGCTGTACCATAATCACGGGTCTTCTTCAAGAACAGGTCTTTGCAGGCGTTTATTACCTCTCTATATTGGGCGTGGGTTCTGGAAATCATACAACGGGTGCAAAATAACGCATTTTACAGCAACAATACATTGAACCTCCGGGGTCGGCTGTTTAGCCTGCACACCCCCAGGATCATGGGTATTCTCAACGTAACGCCCGATAGTTTTTACGCAGGAAGTCGCCTACAGGACAACGATGAAATCCTTGACCGGGCTTCCGCGATGATTCGCGATGGCGCCGACATCCTGGATATTGGTGGATACTCAACCCGGCCTGGCGCGGATATGGTTAGTCCAGAAGAAGAAATGAACCGGGTTGTGAACGCCATTCAACTCCTGACACAGCGGTACCCCGATGTCCCCATTTCTGTTGACACGTTCCGTTCGGTGGTCGCCCGGAAAGCCGTAGAGGCCGGCGCGGCTATGATAAATGATGTCTCCGGTGGAGAATTGGATCAGGCGATGTTTGAGACGGTCGCAGACCTTCACGTACCATACATCCTCATGCACATGCGAGGGACGCCACAGACCATGAGCACAATGACGCAATACGATAACCTCCTGAAGACTGTTGCCGATTATTTCCACCAAAAGATTCATCAGCTGCGGCGCCTGGGTGTTCATGACGTGATCATCGATCCGGGGTTTGGCTTCGCCAAGACACCGGAACAGAACTTCGAACTCCTTCGCCGCCTTTCCTATTTTACGATCTTCGAACTGCCCATCCTCGTTGGCCTATCGCGCAAGTCCATGATCTGGAAGACACTGGAGACAAACGCACATAGCGCCCTGAACGGCACAACTGCCCTGCACATGCTTGCGCTAACGAATGGCGCACGTCTCTTGCGCGTACACGATGTACGCGAAGCCAGGGAATGCATCGCACTCTTTCAAAGGACCCAACCCCTACCCGTATGAGAAACCTCGCAATCCTACTGATCCTTTTTGCTTTCATCCCTTCCATGGCTCAATTGTCAGGCAAACGCAAACTTCGACCCTCTGATGTGTACCGCCTCAAGTCCATCAGTGATGCTCGCGTTTCACCGGATGAAAAGTGGATTTGTTATGCTGTTTCCTCCGTGGACTCTGCCAAGGATGCACGCAACACCGACCTTTGGATGGTGAGTTGGGATGGTCAACAAAACATCCAACTTACTTATGGTCCCGACAGCGAATCTTCCCCGCGGTGGAGTCCGGATGGAAAATATCTGTCCTTCACCTCGTCGCGGCAGGGTAAGAAGAACCAGATCTGGCTCTTGGACCGTCGTGGCGGCGAAGCCCGCAAAATCACCAATCTCAAAGCCGACTTGAGTGACTACGCGTGGTCGCCCGATGGCAGCCGCATGGTACTTGCCGTGCGGGATATCCCTGACACATCGAAAACCAAGACAGCGAAACCCTATGTGATTGACCGCTACCAGTTCAAACAGGATGTCCAAGGCTACCTCATGAATCAGCGAACACACCTGTACTTGTTTGATCTCGCGACAGGGAAGCTGGACACCCTAACGAGAGGAAACTTCAATGAAGGTTCAGCTGTCTTCAGCCCTGACGGGAAGCAGATTGCCTTCGTCAGCAACCGAAGTGCCGAGCCGGAAAAGAACGAAAACTCCGACATCTGGATCATTGGCGCCAAGGCAGGATCAGAACCCAGACAACTGACGACATGGACCGGCAGTGATACGGAACCTCGTTGGAGTCCGGATGGAAAATCCATCGCATACCTTCGATCGACATCGCCAGAAAAATACATGATGTATGACCAGAGCATTCTGGCCGTCATTCCCGCTGCTGGTGGCGAACCACAACTGGTCACGGCCTCCGTGGACCGGCCCGTGAGCAACATTGCCTGGGAAAAAAACGGAACATCCCTCGCGTTCCTTGTCACTGATGACCGGCAGCGCTACATCGGACGCGTCCAGACTCCTGGTGGAGCACTCATCAAGGTTGCCGGCGGTGAGCGATCCTATACGGGGTTGGATGTTGCTTCCTCAGGAACCTTCGTTGCCCTGATGAGTGAACCCAGTCTTCCGACAGAAATCTACGCCATAGAGAATGGGATTCCACGGAGGCTCACGAAACACCAGGAAGATTTCGTGGCGCCGATTGCCTTCGCTACCGTTGAAGGGTTTACGTCCAAAAGCAAAGACGGAACGCTGGTATCCAACATTTTGTTCAAACCCGCTGATGCACCCTCGGGCAAGAAGATGGCTACGGTGTTTTACATCCACGGCGGACCCGTCGGGCAAGATGAATTTGGATTCGATCTGTCGCGGCAGATGATTGCTGCGGGAGGCTACGCTGTTGTCGGAGTAAACTACCGTGGCAGCGATGGTCGGGGATTGGCTTTCTGCAAAGCCATCTATGCCGATTGGGGCAACAAGGAGGTCATGGATATCCACGGCGCCGCAGACCATCTCGTTGCCATGGGCATTGCTGACCCTGATAGAATGGGCATCGGCGGTTGGAGCTATGGCGGTATTCTCACGGACTACAGTATAGCTACCGACACCCGTTTCAAAGCAGCCATTAGCGGAGCGGGAAGTGCATTGCAACTTTCCTTGTACGGCCATGACCAATACGTCAATCAATATGAAAATGAACTCGGTGTTCCCTGGAAGAATCTAGACAAGTACCTCAAGTTGTCCTATCCGTTGCTCAAGGCTGATCGCATCAAGACGCCGACCTTGTTTATTGTCGGTGAAAAGGACTTCAACGTTCCTGCCCTTGGCAGCGAGCAAATGTACCAGGCCCTCCGGTCGCAGAACATCCCTACCGGGCTGATCATCTATCCCGGTCAGTTCCATGGGATCACTACGCCCAGCTACCAGATCGATCGGTTCGAGCGTTACGTAGCCTGGTACGACAAGCATCTTAAAGGAATTGCCCCTGTGAAGATTAACAAAGAGGTGCGATGAGCGGTGGTGGCAGATAGATGAAATAAACCCTAACTTTGATCAGTGACGCTGCTGTTTCAACTCTTCTTTCTCGAAGTAACCTGGGTCGATCTGGTCGACATCGGGCTGGTCACCATTCTCTTGTACCAGGTGTACAAGATGATCCGTGGCAGTCTGGCGGTGAACATCTTTTTGGGGATCCTTGCTTTGTATTTGATTTACCTCGTTGTACGAGCGGCACAGATGGAGCTGCTCTCCAACATTCTTGGGCAGTTTATGGGTGTGGGTGTGCTCGCCATGATCATTCTATTCCAACCGGAGTTGCGGAAGTTCCTCCTCGTCATCGGCCGCAGTACCGAACTCAACCGTGATTTCTTCAAGTCGCTGGCCAACTGGCGCACACGATATCATGACGACTTTGATGTGCACGAGGTAACGGAAGCCGTGAAAACGTTGAAAGTCACCCGTACCGGTGCATTGATTGTCTTCTCGCGCGATGCGGAGCTGAAGTCGTATGTGGAGACCGGCGATCCTCTCGACGCCGAAGTGTCCAAGCGCCTGGTGCTCTCCATATTCAATAAGAACAGTCCACTCCATGATGGGGCCATCATCATCTATAAAGGTCGTATCAAGGCGGCTCGGTGTGTTCTGCCGGTTAGCGAGAACGATCACTTACCTCCCCATTTTGGGTTACGTCACCGCTCGGCGCTGGGGATGAGTGAAATCACTGATACATTGGTCATTGCCATCTCGGAGGAAACGGGAAAGCTGATTCTGGCGCGCAATGGGAAGTTCCTCAAAACCCTTAAACTGCGTCAAGTAGAGCAAAAAGTACTGGAATACCTCCACAAGGAAGAGCCGGAAAAGTGGGATGCCTTGCCCCCCGAACCCGAGCGTGAGGAGACTCCTGAACTGCGATGATTGCCTGCGGTAGCATTTTTTTGAGTATCTTCGATAAGACAAAAACCAATTCACGCATGAAATGAGAGAAGCCAGTCCGGTGAAGTTTTACTTCGCCAAATATTTTTTCCTGGCCTTTGGGTTGTTGCAGTGGTTGTGTGCTTTACTCCTCTTGCTCGAGTCCGACCTCGATAAAAGCAAAGCAGCCGCATTGCTCTTCTTCACACTAGGATTACTCATGATCACATTCTTCATCGTGGTTGCACCACGGTTGAAGCGCGTTGCGATCGGTAAAAACCGGATCTCGGTTATGTCTGGGGGACAGACAACGATGTATGAGTGGCCCGAGGTGAAGTGGATACGTGCTGTGCCCTTCATAAACATCTACCGGCTGAAGTTGCGCGGTAAGAAAGAACGCGTGTACTTCCTGCCCAGCCACGCCGAAGAGCCCGTGTTTGGAATCGGCGCTGCGCAACCCGTTGAGGCTATGCGCAAGAAAAGCAAATAGGCTATTTCAGCACACCCAACTCTTTGCCAACCTCCGTGAATGCCTTTATGGCCTTATCGAGGTGATGGCGCTCGTGTGCTGCGGACATCTGTACGCGTATGCGGGCCTGTCCTTTCGCCACCACGGGGAAGAAGAAACCGATGACATAGATTCCTTTTTCCAGAAGGAGTTCGGCAAACTGTTGAGCCAACGGTGCCTCATACAGCATGATGGGAACGATCGGATGCTCGCCTGGCTTGATGTCAAACCCGGCTTTGGTCATTTCAGCCCGAAAATACTTTGTGTTTTGCTCGAGCTTATCGCGCAAAGCAGTTGTCTCCGACAACATATTAAATACCTCTATGGAGGCACCCGTGATCGATGGTGCCAATGTATTGGAGAAGAGGTACGGACGGGAACGCTGGCGTAGCAATTCAATGATTTCTTTTCTACCCGAAGTAAAACCGCCGGATGCTCCGCCCAATGCTTTTCCAAGAGTACCGGTGATGATGTCTACGCGGCCGGTAACCCCACGATATTCTGGAACTCCCCTGCCGGTTTTGCCAATAAATCCTGTAGAATGGCACTCATCCGTCATTACCAGTGCCTGATACTCGTCTGCCAGATCACAGATCGCATCGAGTTTTGCAATAGTTCCATCCATGGAGAAGGCACCATCCGTAACCAGCAGAATCTGTTTGGCACCTGCAGCTTTCGCATCGTCGAGTTGCTTGCGCAGGTCGGCCATGTCGTTGTGCTTGTAACGGTAGCGCATCGCCTTGCACAGGCGAACACCATCAATGATGGAAGCGTGGTTCAGTTCATCCGAGATGATTGCGTCTTCCGCGCTGAGCAACGGCTCAAATACGCCACCGTTGGCATCAAAGGCCGCGGCATACAGAATGGTGTCTTCCATTCCGAGAAACTCAGAGATCTTGCGTTCCAACTCCTTATGGATATCCTGAGTGCCGCAAATGAATCGCACACTCGACATCCCAAACCCATGAGTATCGATGGCCTTCTTGGCTGCAGCAATCACCCGGGGGTGTGAAGAGAGGCCGAGGTAGTTGTTCGCGCAGAAATTAATTACCTCGCGGCCGTCGGCGGTGCGTATCTCAGCACCTTGCGGCGTGACGATGATACGCTCTTTCTTGAACAGTCCGGCATCGCGGATGGTCTGCAGTTCCTTTTCCAGGACAGGCTTCAGCTGGGTATACATGGCAACAGGGTATGGTTAAACGATGATGTGCCCGCAAATCTAAAGGGGGCAACCGAGAATGTGAAATTTTGATAACTTTCGGACCGTACTGGATTGCCATTCGAGGATGGCTGTCATCAACGCTGTTCATGAAAAAAACAACCATCCTGCTCATCGGCGCCGGGGGACAACTGGGAAGTGAACTTACCCAGGGCCTCTGGCGAATCTACGGCCAAGACAACGTCATCGCTTCCGACATCAAAGACCCCACCGGCATCCTGAAAGAAGGTCGGTACGAGAAGTTTGATGTCATGCAGCGGGACAGGCTCTTCGAAATCCTCAAGAAGAATAATATCACACAGGTATACCATCTGGCAGCGCTACTTTCTGCGACAGGCGAAAAGGACCCACGGTGGGCCTGGAAGCTCAACATGGATAGCCTGCTCTTCGTGCTGGAAGCTGCCCTCGAACTGAAACTGCACAAAGTCTATTGGCCAAGTTCGATCGCTGCCTTTGGCCCAACAACACCAAAACAAAATACACCTCAGGATACGATCATGGACCCAACCACTGTCTATGGGATCACGAAACTGGCTGGTGAACTGTGGTGTGAATACTATTTCCGGCGATACGGCGTCGACGTCAGGAGTCTACGGTATCCGGGCCTCATTGGCTGGAAGACACCTCCCGGCGGCGGTACAACGGATTATGCCGTTGACATCTATTTCAAAGCCCTTCAGGAGAAACACTACGAGTGTTTTCTGGCGGCCGACACCTATTTACCCATGATGTATATGGAAGATGCTGTGAAGGCCACCATCGACCTGATGGAAGCTCCTGCGGAAAAGGTAAAAGTGCGCACCAGTTATAATGTCTCGTCGATGAGCTTCTGTCCGGCGCAGATCGCGGCGACCATTAAGAAGCACATTCCAGAATTCTCGATTACCTATAAGCCCGACTTCCGGCAGGCCATCGCCGATTCATGGCCAAAGAGTATCGATGATGCTGCAGCGCGAAAAGACTGGGGATGGGAACACCGCTTTGGACTGGAAGAGATGACCCGGGACATCCTGGACAATCTTCGTAAGGCTGCAGTGGTTTCGTAAACGATAAATCGCTTTACCGCGCGGAAATCACCGCTAATGAATGTCGTCAAATCGCGCACCAGGAACATACCATGTTACTGGTACACATGCAGGTAAATAAAACTTAAATTCCACACGGTCAGCCAATTCCACTATCTTTCCCAGTGAAACGTTCGGGATGAGCAAACTTGCAAAACTAGCTGGTGAAACGGCCCTCTACGGGTTGGGCAGTATCGTCCCAAGGGCCATCAGTTCCTTGCTCATCATCCTTCATAGTCGGATCTTTCTGCCGGAAGCCTTTGGCGTGCTCACCTACCTCTATGCCTGGGTGGCCTTCCTGAATATTGTCTATCTCTTTGGTATGGAAACGGCTTACTTCCGTTTCGCCACAAAGTCAGGAGCTAACGAATCTGACATTTTCCGAAGCGCGCAAACCGTGGTCATCGGACTGGGCCTTCTTTTGACAGGCCCGATGCTTGCGTTTGCAAATCCTATTGCTGCCTATTTTCATATTCCAGATCATCCCGAATTCATTCAATGGCTGGCTGCGTTGATGTTTCTGGATTCGATTGTGTCCATCCCTTTCGCACGATTGCGGTTGCAGAAGAAAGCAAAACTATTTGTTGCTGCCAAAATCATAAACGTTGGATTGATCATCGGACTCAATCTGGTCTTTCTTCTAGTAATCTATGATTCCCGGATTGGCATTGGATACCCCATTCTGGCCAACCTGCTTGCCAACTCTTTTTATGTTCTCTTCTTCGCAGCGACACTGCTAAAATGGAGACCGCGATGGGATAAGGCAGTCACAGTCGCGATGTTGTGGTACGCTTGGCCCATCATGCTCATGGGGCTTGCAGGAATGACGAACGAAATGTTTTCCCGACTTACCCTGAGCTGGTGGTTGCCTGATGGATTTTATCGGGGAAAGAGTGCTGACTATGCGCTCGGTGTTTTTGCCGCTTGCTTCCGGTTTGCCGTGATCATCAACGTTGCTGTTCAGGCGTTTCGTTTCGCGGCAGAGCCTTTCTTCTTTTCACAAGCGGAGGAAAAGAACTCGCCTGCACTTTTCGCGCGCGTTAACCATTACTTCATCATCATCTGCGCCTTCATCGTGCTTACGGTGATGGTCCATCTCGACATACTGAAATACCTCGTCGATGAGGAATATTGGGGCGGCCTTCCTATTGTACCGTACTTATTGTTCGGTTACCTTTTTCTTGGCGTGTACTACAACCTGAGTGTCTGGTACAAGCTCACTGACCGCACACATTTCGGTACCCTCATCACCTTGCTCGGGGTTGTTGTCACCGTCGTGTTCAATTATCTGTTGATTCCAAAGGCCGGTTTCCTGGGCAGTAGCTGGGCCACACTGGCGTGCTATGCCACGATGGCCATCACGTCATATGGGTTGGGACAGAAGTACTATCCGATCCCTTATGCCGTTGGAGGCGCACTTTTCTATCTCGGGCTTGTGGTGGTGCTTCTCGTGGTGTCCACCGTTGTTTCCATTGAAAACCCCTGGCTGGCATTCGGTTTTCATACGTTCCTTATGATCGTTTATGCCGGAATTGTCTTCGTCCGGGAGAAACCCCGACGCGCCTCGTTCGTTACGGAAGGCTAAGGGGATTTTGCTTAAATTTGACCCTTACCCCTGTTGATGTATTGACGATTCCGCGCTGTTGTTGAAAAATAAATCTCAAATCATTTTATCCCTATGCATACTGGCCCTGGCGGTGCAGGGTGCTTTGCCCGTGCATGGTCAGAAAGAAAAACGGAAACGTCCCGCCGAAGCTGGTGTGGATCAGGTGCGCCAGCAAAAATCGGAGGCCGTGTTCACCGAGGGTATGAAATACTTCATTCTGGAAGACTACGCTAAAGCCCTGGGAGCCTTTCAGCAGGCGTCGGAGCTGAACCCGGAAGAACCGGCAATTTACTTCAAGATGGCGGAGATCTATACAAAAAGTTCCAATCTGGAAGATATGAATCGTGCCGCCACCAGCATTGAAAGGGCACTGAAGCTCAATCCGAAGAATCCATACTTCTACTTGCTGGCAGCGGAAATCTACGAGCAGCAGAACAACTTGCCCAAAGCCGAAGAGACCCTTGAAACACTGACAAAAGAAATTGACGGCACCGGCGAACACCTTTTCAGTCTCGCTGAACTCTACCTCAAAGACAAGAAGACGGATGAAGCGTTGAAGACGTATACCCGGGCTGAGGCACTGTTGGGTATCAATGAACACTCATCCATACAGAAACAACGCGTTTATCTTTTCCTGGGTAAAATGGATGAAGCCATCACCGAGGGCGACAGGCTTATTGCCGCATTCCCTGACGACGATCGGATTCACAAAGAGTTTGCACAGACCCTTTCACAAATAGGGCAAACCAAAAAGGGTATTGACGTGCTCGAGAAATTCCTTAGCGTCCATCCCGAAAATGGACTTGTCAAAATCCCACTGGCAGCGCTTTACCGTGAGGTGGGACGCGAAAAGGAATCAAGGGAGATGGCAAGGCAGGCCATGGCCGATCCATCGGTAGATATCACATCGAAGATACTCGTGCTTCAAACATATGCAGAACAGATTGGACAGAACGCCGTACGCAAAGTCAGTGATCCTGACCTGCAGCAATTCGCCACCCGTCTCTACGAAGAACTAAAGGGGTTGTATCCTGATGAACCCAACCTGTACATCGCCGGCGGTAACCTATACATCAGTATGCAGATGAAGCCACAAGCAGAACAGGCGTTCCTGAGTGCCACTCAACGCGGAACAGCCAGCTTTGAAGCCTGGCAAAATCTCCTGGCCCTCGAAGCCGAGTCAGGGAAATTTGACAGCCTGATCTTCCATTCTGAACAGGGGCTCGAAATTTTTCCGAACCAGGCCATGTTGTACTATTTCAATGGTTACGGAAATCTAAGCAAGAAGAATTACCGCCAGGCGTGCACTTCACTGGAGCAGGCCAGGAAGCTCTCCTCTGCCAACCCCAACCTTATTCGTGACATCAACAGCATGCTGGGTGACGCGTACAACGGAACAAAAGAATACTCAAAATCCGACCAAGCTTTCGAAGCGTCACTGGCGCATGACCCCAACAATGTATTCGTGCTGAACAACTACAGTTACTACCTTTCATTGCGCAAGGAACATCTTGAGAAAGCAGAAAAAATGTCGGCACAGACCGTGCGCGATCATCCTGACAACCCGACGTACCTGGATACCTATGCGTGGGTCCTGTATGCTCGGGAAAAATACCGGGAAGCGCGAAAGGTGATGGAGCATGCCCTTGCGCTACCCGGCGTTTCCTTTGTACATTATGATCACTATGGCGACATCCTCTTCCAGATGGGTGATGTCGACGGAGCTGTCAGGCAATGGGAGAAAGCCCGCTCGATGACAAGCGAACACGACGAAATTGACAAGAAAATTGCCAACCGCCGGCTATACTAGGAACGCTATTTTTCTTTCTATGCATGCCTTACCTTTGCGCTTCATGAAGAAAGTGGCAATCATCCTTGTATTTGCAGGTCTCCTCCTGTCCTGCAGTAAACGGGTGGTCCCCACTACTGCGCCCCCGCCCACCAATCTGGAAATTCAGGAAATCGATTTTGATTACTTCCATGGCAAGGCACGTATGGTGTTTAACGATGGTAAGAAGGAGCGCGAGGTAAAAGCCCACATCCGAATCCGCAAAGACAGTGTCATTTGGATGACCTTTACCGTAATCGGCGTGCAGGGGGGCAAAGCCCTCATCAATAAGGACTCCATCACCATTGTCAGCACCGTCGACAAAGAGTACTACGTGTTTGATTATGCAAGCCTTTCGAAACGATTCAACTTCGAAGTCAATTACCAGACTATTCAGTCTGCTTTGCTAGGCAACCTGATTGCACCACGACAGGAGAATGACAAAATCAGTCAGGGTGAGAATGCCAACCTTCTCGAACAACAGCGGGCCTCGGTGGGGTTGAAAAACTTCATCAATCCTTCCACGAAGAAATTGGAAAAGGTAGAGATGAGAGAAGAGAGCACGAATAACTCGGTGGTCATCAACTACTCCAATTTCCAACCCGTCGCTGACAAGACGTATCCCTTCAATGGGATCATCAGCATTCTCTACAAGACACCGGGTGGCATCGTCAATACAACCATTACCCTGGAGTACAACAAAGCGGAAGTCGGCGACAAGCAGCTAAAATTCCCCTTCAATATTCCCCGGAAATATGAACGGCGTTAGCAGCATCCAGCGGACCGGGCTTGTCCTGCTGCTGCTGATCGCGGCGGGTTCATCCTTTGCCCAGAAGAACAAGACGCTGTTGCAAAAGGAGAAGCAAGCCAACATTGACAAGATCAAGGAGACGGAAAAAATTCTTTCACAGACTTCCAAGGAAAAGAAAAGTTCTCTTGGCGAATTGTCGGCCATCGCGCAGCGCATCCGGCAACAGGAAGCACTCATTCTTTCTGTCCAGTCAGAGATTGAATTGATGGATCTTGATATTGGTGAAAACAACGAAATACTTAAGGCGCTGCAAACCGATCTCACCAAGTTGAAGGAAGAGTATGGATCGATGGTGTTTTCTGCTCAGAAGACCAGCAGTGGTGTTTCCAAACTGATGTTCCTGTTCTCAGCATCAACCTTTGATCAGCTTGCCATGCGCATTAAATATATGGAGCAGTATGGCACGGCACGCAAGGAACAAGCTGCTGTCATTCGCAAAGTGCAGGAGCAGCTTGCCGAACAGGTTCTGCTGATCGAAGGTAAGAAGGATGATAAGAATGAATTGCTCCGGGAGGAGGTGGCCGAAAAAAACAAATTCGACGACCTGAAGAAGAAGCAAAATAACATCGTCCGCTCCCTGGAGAAAGAGGAAAAGCGACTGAAGAGTGATCTTAACGAAACAAAGAAGGCCGTTGCGAAACTCGACCAGCTCATCAGCGCGATCATCAAGGAAGAAATGGAGCGGGCTGCCCGAGAAGCGGCGGCGGCGGCCAGAGCCAAAAAGAAAACCAAAGAAGGCTCATCCGCCAAGTCGCCCGATGTGGTCGCCCTGTCCAACTCGTTTGAAGAGAACCGCAGCAAATTTCCCTGGCCTGTATCAGGCTTTATATCGCAAAAATTCGGGCGTCAGAAACACCCGGTGCTCCGGGGAATCGTGTTGCAAAATGATGGTGTCAATATCCAAACGGCGCAGGGTGAGCGCGTGAGGTCCATTTTTGCCGGCGAGGTCCGTGCCGTGGCCTTCATCCCGACGCTGGGAAACTCTGTGATCATCAGTCACGGCGAATATTTCACCGTCTATTCCGGCCTCAAGGATGTGACGCTCAAGAAAGGTCAGAAAGTGACCACCAATCAGGAAATCGGCAAGATGCTGGTCAATAGCGACGGAATTTCCGAGCTCCGCTTCCAAATACGGAAAAATACCACACCGCTCGACCCTGAATTGTGGCTGAGGCACTGATTTTGGCATCTTTTCCCGCTATCCAGCGTATACACCAACGGCGAAGAATATTCCGATTTTTAGCCTAATTTTGTCAGAACGTAATAAATTAATTAAATCAGGAATGACCGATGGCGGCCCTTCCGATCAAACACAAACTACGAAAAGATGAAAGCGGTTCTCTTGTTTTTAGGTGGCGTTGGTTTCCAGGAAATCCTCCTCATTGGAATCTTTGTACTCGTGTTTTTTGGTGCAAAGAAGATTCCTGAATTCATGAAGGGTCTCGGAAAGGGAGTTCGCGAATTCAAGGATGCGATGAGCGACGTCAAGAAAGAAGTGGAAGACGCTGGCAAGCCATCCAGTCGACTGGAAGACGGCAAATAGGCGTTGGATTCTTTCCTTCCCCTAAAACTCATTCAACATCGTTTAACACAAGGCACGACCACGTGCGTTGATCGGGTGCGCCTGCACCTCGACGCCATAGCGTCGCACCGTAACCTAAACGCATACTTGTCGGTCTACAGCGAAGAATCTCTCGCTTCGGCTGCGCTTATCGACAAAAAGATACAATCAGGGAAGGCTGGCAAACTCGCCGGCCTGGTGGTTGGCGTCAAAGACATGTTTGCCCACAAGGATCATCCCCTGAATGCGGCAAGCAACATGCTCAAAGGGTTCCACTCACAATACAACGCCACAGCACTTCAACGACTGCTCGATGAAGATGCCATCATCATTGGAAGACAGAACTGTGATGAATTCGGTATGGGCTCGTCGACCGAGCACTCAGCCTTCGGACCGACGCACAATCCCATTGACCTCACCCGCTCACCCGGTGGATCTTCCGGCGGATCGGCCGCTGCACTGGCCGCAAATCTCTGCCAGATATCTATTGGTTCAGACACTGGCGGCTCCGTTCGCCAGCCCGCGGCGTTCTGCGGGCTGTACGGCCTCAAGCCTACATACTCCCGTGTCTCCCGATTTGGGCTTGCTGCCTACGCATCTTCGCTCGACACCGTTGGAGTCATGAGCCGCGACATCGAAGACATGGCTGTTGTTCTTGGAGCTATTGCAGGAAAGGACGAAATGGACAGCACATCATCATCGTTAGCGGTGCCGGATTATGTGGCGGCACTCGACGAAAAGGCATCGTTTAAAGTGGTGGTGATCCGGAGCATCATGGAATCCAATGATATCCAAACGGAAGTGCGCGAAGCGCTGCATCATGCGATTGCCAAACTCAAGGCACTGGGTCACACGGTAGAAACGGTTGACTTCCCGTTGCTCGATTACCTCCTCCCCACCTATTACATACTCGCCACAGCAGAAGCGAGTTCTAACCTCTCGCGCTACGATGGTGTTCGATATGGATTTCGTGCCATGGATGCTGACAGCCTGGAGGCGATGTACAAGAAAACCAGAAGCATCGGCTTTGGCAAAGAAGTGCTACGGAGGATTCTGTTGGGGACATTTGTGCTAAGTTCCGATTACCACGACGCCTACTATGCTCACGCGCAAAAAGTCAGACGGCTGATTCGCGAAAAAACCATCGCACTTCTTCGGCAACACGACATACTCCTGATGCCCACTACACCGACAACGGCCTTCACGCTGGGATCAAAGGAAAGCCCCCTGACGATGTACCTCGCCGACTTGTTTTCGGTACAGGCTAACGTTGCAGGAGTGCCTGCATTGTCGTTTCCGTATGGAAAAGATGCCCAAAAACTCCCCATTGGACTGCAGGCGATGGCCCTTGACTTCCACGAAGGGAGGCTATTGCAGTTCGCGAAGGCTTTGCAAGTTGATCAGTAAGCAATCCATGACTAATTTCGCAAGATGAAAGATTGGCTGTTGACAGGTTTTTTCACCATTGCCATTCTTGGTGCTCACGCCCAAGAGCAGGTGCTGTTGCCCGACTCCATCGCCGAGCAGGTTGAATCGGACATTCTTGCCGGTGACTCTCTATCCGACCCAACCCTTTTCGCCCTTCCGCAGAAGTTTGAGTACATACCCGCTGAAGAATCTCCCGAACTTGTCAAGGATCGACTCTCCTGCCTACAACAGACAATACCGCTGACGTATACCAGCAACGTTCACGGTTTTATCAATTTTTTTACCATCCGCAACCGTGAGTATACGCGCCTGATGTTGAGGAGAAAAGACCTCTACTTCCCGCTTTTCGAGAAGCATCTCACGAAATACAACTTACCATCCGAACTGAAATACCTGTCCATCATTGAATCCGGTTTGAACCCTCGAGCTGTATCACGAGCTCGCGCAGTCGGGTTGTGGCAGTTCATGTCATTTACCGGCCGGTACTTTGGCTTGCAGAACGACCAATACATCGATGATCGTATGGATCCGGAAAAATCCACCGAAGCTGCATGTCGTTATCTCAAGCAACTACATACTATTTTTGGTAACTGGGAACTTGCTTTGGCTGCCTATAATTCCGGGCCGGGTACTGTGAAGCGTGCCATACGGCGGTCAGGATACAAAAAGACATTTTGGGAAATCTATCGCTACTTGCCACGCGAGACGCGCTCCTATGTTCCCCAATATGTCGCCATCATCTACGCGATGAATTACGCTGAAGAACACAATATGGTCGAGTTGGCACCAGAGAAAATCATGCCGCACGATACCATTGCGCTGAGGCAATACCTTCACCTGGAGACATTTGCCCATTTGACGGGCACTTGCGTAGAGGAACTTCATCAGCTGAATCCCTCTTTACGCCGCAATGCCGTTCCTGAAATCAAGAATGGCTTCATCCTCAGAATGCCTGTGGCCTCAAAGGCCATACTCGTGCAGAATCGGACCGGCATTCTCGATTCTTCCTCGAAGGTTGGGCAAAAAGAAATGGATGTGATCGCCACCAG
>CAYMPU010000156.1:0-7100 GCA_964392375.1 uncultured Ohtaekwangia sp.
GCCAGTACCCCGACAAATAGATTTCCTTTGGCAAGGCAAAGAAGTCCTCGTAGTAATGGTAGTGGGGCTGAGCGAACACTTTGGGGCAATGAAAGTAGTTGTTGCGCTTGTTCAGGTACCGGACAATCGGATTGCTTCCGGTGAAGTGATGAACCTCGTCCCGTGTGGCTTCCACGGCATCGATTTTGAATTTATCGAGTTCGAATTTCCGATACGGGTGCTTCGTGTACGTGTACAGATCAAGCTTCAGTTCCACCCCGTGGTGCGCTGCCAGGGCACGCCCGGCCGCGTATTGAAAGAGTTGATTGCCGAGTCCACCCCGAAGCCGAGCGATGATCATCCGATATTCCTTATACTTGTGATCAAAAATAGGGGGATGGGCCTGAAACAAAAAATCAAGCAACTGCCGGGGATCTACAACTTCCTCCTTGCCGTTCTCAACCGCACCACCTATTTCAACTGGAGTTTTCATCGTCGCTTCAGGCGATACAAGCTCACCCCCTATTGGCAACAACGCATCAACATCGTTCAGGCCAGCGCCGACAACGCCCGGATTTCACGCGTACCCGACGCTGGCAAAGTCTTCCCTGAATACCAGTTGCTCGCCAATGGACTGAAGATCACACTAGGCAGTTACTACGACTACGGAAATACCCACTTGCTCATCGCCAACCGCGGCGTGCACGAACCGCAGGAAGAGTATGCTTTTGAAGAAGTGCTAAAGGCCATGCCGCCAGGTGCCACCATGATGGAACTGGGAAGCTACTGGGCCTTCTACAGCATGTGGTTCGCCAGCACGGTTTCCGCCGGTCGCTGCATTATGGTCGAGCCCGACCCGCACAAAATGAACTTTGGTCGGCTGAACTTCAAACTCAACGGACTATCCGGCTCGTTTGATATGGGTCTTATCACGGATGCTCCGAATATGGAAGCCTACATTCCCAGCTACTCTGTGGACTATCTCATGGAGAAGCATCATGTCAGTCACCTGAATATTTTGCACAGCGACATACAAGGTTATGAACTGGCGATGTTGAAGGGTTGCAGGCATGCGCTGCGTCGGGAGGCGATTGACTATTTCTTTATCTCAACGCACACCAACAACCTCCATACGGACTGCATCGAGTTATTACAGGAAGCGGGGTATACGATTGTATGTGACGCTAATCTGGATGAGAGTTTTTCTGTTGATGGACTGATTGTCGCAAAACGAAAGGGGGCGGCTGGTCCGGAGAGGATTGAGATCTCCAGGAGGAAGTAGCAGAAGACGGTCTAATTTTCCTTCCCTATTTCCCAGGCTCCGCTCTTGCCCGTTCTGGTTGCAAAGTATCCTGGCTCCATATCTACTAATTCCTTGAGGGTAGGATCCATCTTCATGATCTCCTTAAACCCGACTATTTTTACTACGGCTTCAAAATCATCAAACTCATCATCGCTGAAGAAAAGCCAGGCTCCATCTTCAAGTTCCCGGGAAACGTAGGTGATTCTCTTTTTACCATCGAGCACAAAGGTCGTCGTAAAGACAGCGATGTCCTGCGGCTCCGACTTACTTATTACCTTTTGATTCTTTTTCATCGTCTACCTCCTAACCGCCAAATAATTCGCTGAAAGAAACACCTCCAGTTTCTCACTATACGTTGCTATCGGCTGAAGTCCATCCGACACCACGCGAAACAGCGTATAGTGATCTTTAAAGAAATTGTAGTAGTCGCGGAAGAAGGTCCGCGAGTCAATGTTGCACCCTCCGAACTCAAACTGAATGATGCTTACCCGCCCCTCGTCAATCATCCGCTTTCCTCCTTTCAGTACCGCCAGTTCGTGGCCTTCCACGTCGAGCTTGAGAAAGTCAATCCGTTCAATACTATGCTGCTCACAAAAGAGATCCAGTGTGGTGAGCTCGATGGTTTCGTGGGCGGAGAAATCAATCTTGTGATACGACAGGTCGCGGGGGTATACCGATGCAAGTCCCGATCCTTCCTTGTCGGAGTATAATTCGACCAGTCCCGGTTTCTCGCCAAGGCCCAGATTGACCAGGTGCACAAAAGGCAGATCGGTCACCTGATTGCGGAGGATGGCGAACGTCGATGGAGAAGGTTCAAAGGCGTAAAGCTGGTAACTCAGTCCCTGCCATGCTTCGATCAGGTGCTTCGCAAACACACCCTGGTTGGCGCCCACGTCGAACAATACGGCTGTCGGTGAAGTGATCATCTGGCGGATGTCGCTAACCAGTCGAGCTTCGCCGTTGTGTGCGTAATCACTGGCGCGGCCATAATTCAGTCCTTTGAGCGCGAGGTTATAAAGGCGTTCGTAGAACCTTTGAAGACTATGCTTTCCCAGAATGGGGTCCAACAGGCTCATGATCAGTTCAGCGTTGTGGGCCGAAGCCCATATGTTTTGCAAATAAAGTATTTTGCGGTCAGATAATTCCATCCATGGGCCTGATTGTCCGGCAAAGCATCATCACCACCATCATCAGCTACGTCGGCGTCGCCATCGGTTATATCAATTTACTGTACCTCTACCCGCGGTTTCTCTCCCCTGAACAGGTGGGTTTGATGCGCACATTGCAAGACTCCGCTATCCTGATGGCGCAATTCGCCCAGTTCGGCCTGGCCCAGAGCATCATCCGATTCTTTCCGAGGTTTCGTGAACAGCCAGACGGCGGCAAGAATTTCATCAATCTTATCCTCCTCTCCGGACTGGGAACGTTCAGCTTGTTTCTATTGATATTCTTCATCTTCGAGGGGTCCATTGTATCCTACTTTGAATCCAATGCTGCCGACTTCATTCACTACACCGGCCTGGCGTTGTGGCTAACGTTCATCACGGTGATGACAACGCTGTTGGAAGTTTACTCCCGTTCGCTGTTAAAGAATGTGCTGCCCAACCTGTTGAAAGAAATCCTTGTCCGTGTTCTTCTTGCCGTACTGGTTCTCCTCTACTTCCGCGACGTCATCACATTTCCTGACGTGATGATCGGCTCCGTACTCATTTATGTATTCACCTTCGTCATCCTCCTCAGTGCCTTAATGGCCGAAGGAAGGCTAGTATTCACCTTGAAGCCAAACCTTGACCCGGAGGTCCGTAAGGAATTGATTCGGTTTAGTCTGCTCAGTTTCGCGGGCACCGCCGGGCTCATCATCATTGGCAAGGTGGACAGTCTCATGGTTGCCGCGTTGCTCGGCCTTGCACCCGTGGCTATTTACACAACTTCCTTTTACATGGCTACCGTCATCGAAATCCCCAAGCGTGCCATGACGCAGGTGGCCACACCGTTGATTTCGCGCGGGTTTGAAAGGAATGATATGGTGGAGATCAGCACCATTTACCGCAAGACCGCGCTGAACCAGTTCATCATCGGCACGTTGCTGCTCATCGGCATCGCCGCCAACCTCGATTCCATTTTCATGCTAATGCCGAAAGGTGAAATCTATAGCGCGGGCAAGTGGGTCGTGGTCATTGTCGGCGCCGGTAAGTTGGTCGATATGCTGTTTGGCCCAAGTAGTGAGATCATTGTGTACTCCAAGTATTATTGGTTCAACATTATCCTGATTGTCATCCTTGCGGTGGTGATCATTACGGCAAACAACCTGCTTATTCCGAAATACGGCATTGAAGGTGCTGCATTGGGCGCAGCCATCACCATGGTGATCTTCAATTCCGTCAAGTATGTGTTCATCTGGGTGAAGATGGGGTTGCAGCCGTTTACGTTCGCGTTCACCAAAGTGCTGGGGATTGGGGCGGTGGCTTGGACAGCCTCAATGCTGTTGCCAAGGATGGACGTTGTACTTCTTGATATGGCGGTCCGTTCCCTCCTCATTGGAGGAATCTTTTCAGCCCTGGTGCTGGGACTGAGGCTGTCACCAGAAGCGAATGACCTCGTGAGCAGGGTCATGAAGCCAATGAAGTATGGGGGGTAAATTTTTTTTCCCGTCGTGGAGCATTTCCTTCCAGGATCTGATGTAAGACCAAAGACAAATAACCGGATGAAATATTATCACCATTTCCTTCTGCTTCTGCTCATCGGATGCTCTGGCATTCAGAAAAACCGGGTCGACCTCCTCATCACCTCCGCCTCCCTCATTGAGATCTCATCAGGAAACATACTTGAAGGTAAAGTCATTGCTATCGCGAGCGATACCATCCACAGTGTATTTGATGAAGCGTTGCTTGGTAGCTATTCTGCAACCGAGACAATCAACGCGGAAGGCAAGTTCATTATCCCGGGACTCTGGGACGTTCACATGCACTTTGGTGGCGGTGACTCGCTAATCCAGGAAAACAAAAACCTGCTGAATCTGTACCTGGCCCATGGTATCACATCGGTGCGCGACTGCGCGGCGGACCTGAGCCCTGGTGTGTTGCAATGGAGGGAAGAAATAGCAAAAGGCGAACTGTTGGGCCCAACGATCTTTACTTCCGGACCGAAGCTGGAAGGCTACAAAAGCGTATGGGTCGGCGACATTGAGATTGGCACAACGGAAGAACTGAATCGAGCCATCGATTCCCTTCAACGGATGGGTGCAGACTTCATCAAGATTACCGACAATACCCTTTCGCCCGAACTCTACCTGCAGGCCATCGCCGAGGCAAAAAAACGCGGCATTAAGACGTCAGGCCATATTCCCTTTTCGTTGTCCATGTTTGAGGTCTCCGCTGCAGGTCTGGGGTCGGTTGAACATCTTACCTATTTGCTAAAAGCAGGTTCAACGCGTGAACGTGAGATATCCACTGCCTATGCCGCAGGCAAGATCACCTACCGCGAAGCCTTGCCATTACTGGTCGACAGTTACAACGAACAAATTGCCGATAGCGTCTTTCACTTCATGGCACAAAATGGAACGGCCGTCACACCCACACTCACCATCAGCAAGACCCTCGCTTACCTTGACCAGGATGACCATGCCCATGACGATTCCCTCAACTATATCGGTCCCGGCCTGCGCAAAACCTATGTGGGACGCGTTGAACGTGCCGCCAGAGATGACGCGAGTGCCATCGCGATGCGGCACCGGGTATACGAAAAATCAAAATCTATTCTTAAACAGGTACATGCTGCTGGTGTTATGATCCTGGCAGGCACTGACGCAGGCTATCTCAACTCCTTTGTGTACCCAGGAATTTCGCTGCATCAGGAATTGGCCCTGTTTGTTGATGCTGGACTTTCGCCGCTTCAGGCATTACAGACGTCCATTTTGAACGGGCCAAAATTCCTCGGCAAAACGGATCGGTTCGGCGATGTCCAACAAGGGCACCAGGCTGATTTGGTCATCCTCAACGCAAACCCATTGCGTGATATCCGCTCTACGGAAGACATATTTGGTGTGATGACGAAAGGAAATTGGCTCGACCGGGCTCGCCTCGACCAGCTGTTACTGGAAACACGAAAACAAGCTTCGGGATTGTAGTTCAAGATGTATAATTCAGAAACGAAGTCGATGCGTTGGCTTGGCCCGACGGAGTTTTGCTTCACCAACTTTCATACTACAAGCATGTTCCCCCTCTCTGCTATTGTCTGAACTATGATTTTCGTATGATTCTTTTGATTCTCCTGATGGCTCTTCATTTCGCCAGCCCCAGGTAAGTGAAAACTTAGGTGCTTTTGCTGAATCTGACAGCTTGAATCCTCCACACTCCTCCAGTGGATTCAACAATCGCATCATCATTCAAATCATGTGCAAATCACAGTTCAGACAACTACTCCTTCGATGGGTCGGGAGTTTACTCTGACAACTGGGAATCCGAAACACATCTTTATCACTTAAAAAAACTTCCATTTCCGTAACAAGAAGAGTGCATTCGCGTATCTTTATCGACATTCCGAAGAAGCCCTTGGCTCATTGCCAAACAAGAGAATTAAAAAGCACCCGTACCTAATCTCATTCCGGAATGCACCGCTCGCACGGTCAGGCAATTTGCTCCAAACTGACTTGCGACTCTAGGTTTTGACTAGGCTTAGGCTAGGTTTAGACTAGGTTTACCCTAGGTTTTAGCTAGGCTTATACTAGGCTTACCCTAGGTTTTGACTAGGCTCACACTAGGTTTATCTCGGAAAAACCTGGTGCATTCCTGTTAAATCCAGGAAATTCGCAATGAAAAGGCATATAACCAGTGTAAATAGGCACACAAAAGCCCTATTCGCAACTGGTCAAATGGATCAAATGGGCTATTATGACCAAACGCAAGCGAAGCGATAAGCGAAAAGGATTAGTTGGAGGTCGGGGCATTTTCGGAGAGCGTGTTTCAGTCAGTCACCTCCGAATTGTACTTCAGGCAAATGCCCGTAACTTCGATCTACAGCTAACCACCTTCGCATGAACCGGAGAGACTCTTTGCAACGCTTGTCCTCACTGGCCCTCCTTCCCCTCCTGGGATTTCGCGAAATTCAAGCAACCCCGCTCATGAAGAGAATAATCCCCGGAACCAAGGAAAGCATCCCTGTCGTCGGCCTCGGTACGTGGCAGACATTTGACGTGCCGTCCGACCAATTTGATCCACTGCGGGAAGTGTTGAAAAAACTGGTGGAAATGGGAGGTTCCGTAGTCGACAGTTCGCCGATGTATGGACAATCAGAAGCCGTGGTGGGCTCGCTCTCGACAGAGCTAAACCTCAACAAGGATCTGTTCATGGCCACCAAAGTCTGGACCAGCGGTGAAGCCGGCGGCATCAAACAGATGAATGAATCATTCAACCTGCTGAAGCGGAGGCAAATGGACCTCATGCAGATCCATAACCTGGTCGACTGGCAAATTCATATCAAGACCCTGCGTAAATGGAAAGAGGAAGGAAAGATTCGCTACATCGGACTCACCCACTACACGGATGCCTCCCACGAAACGCTGGCAACGATCATCAAGAATAACCCGATCGACTTTATCCAGGTCAATTACAATCTGCGCGAACGTCACGCAGCCGAATCCCTCCTCCCCCTGGCGAAGGACCTCAACGTGGGCGTGTTAATAAACCGCCCCTTTGAAGAAGGAAAGCTCTTTGATCGCGTAAAAGGAAAGACGCTACCAGCCTGGGCCACTGAATTCGACTGCACGAGCTGGGGGCAGTTCTTTCTCAAATACATTCTCTCGCACCCCTCCGTTACCTGT
>CAYMPU010000157.1:0-23612 GCA_964392375.1 uncultured Ohtaekwangia sp.
GCACGGGCACCACCCGTACCTTTTTGCTTCTTGATCTTCTTGGAAGAACCGGCAATCTCGTTACGTTGCTTGGATTTGTGCGTGCCCTGGCGCTTATTGGCCAGGTGACTTTTTACGTCAAGCCAGATGGCGTGGTCGTTGGGCTCGATGCCGAACACCTCTTCAGACAGGCTGACCTTACGGCCGGTCTTTTCACCGCTGTATTTTGTTACTGCTACGTCCATCACTTTTGCAGAATTATGGTTGAGTTTTTCGCGCCCGGTACAGATCCGCTGACCAGGATCAGGTTATGTTCGGCCATGATCTTCACCACCTTGAGGTTGGTGACTTTCACGCGATCGTTGCCCATACGGCCTGGCAGGCGCTTTCCTTTGATTACACGCGAAGCAAAGGAGGCGTTACCCATGGAACCAGGAGCGCGCAGCCTGTTATGCTGACCGTGCGTCTGGCCTCCGACACCTGCGAAGCCATACCGTTTGACAACACCCTGAAAACCGTGGCCCTTAGAGGTTCCTACGGCATCCAGAAAATCACCTTCGGCAAACACATCCTGAATACGAACTTCTTTGCCGAGCTCGGCAATGCTGTTGAACTCTGCGCCGAAGTCACGAAACTCAACCACGTCCCGCTTGGGTGTGGTATTAGCTTTCTTGAAGTGACCTACCAGCGGCTTGGATGTGTTCTTTTCTTTCTTCTCTCCGAAGGACAATTGCAAAGCCGAATACCCGTCAGTCTCAGCATTCTTGATCTGAGTGACGATGCAGGGCCCTGCCTCGATGACTGTGCACGCGATATTCTGACCGTCTTGGCCATATACGCTCGTCATCCCAATCTTACGTCCTAATAGTCCAGGCATGGTTAAACCTATTTTGCTGTTTTTTGTACCGTTTTGCGGGTTTTGTATCGCAAAAAGGACTGCAAAGATAGGAACAGGGCCCGAGTTACCAAGAGGCAAATTCAAAAAAAGACGGGTGGGGCCAGGTTTTCCAGAAAGAGGTACTCTCCAATGGACAAAGTCCTTTGATTATCAACCAGTTAAAGGTCTATGGGTCGCAAAAGAAAAAAGTGGACCGCAGTGGCTTGCAGCCTTATCTAGCCGATGCGCTCCACACCCAAACCGGGCTTATCGGAACAGCGCATCATACCATCCTCAAGGATAAATCCACCACTGACAATGTCCTTGGCAAGGTCCAGGCTTCCATCCAGGTCAATGTACTTGGTGTTGGGACAGGCAAAGGCGACATGAAGTCCAGCGGTAATACTGATAATGCTCTCATCATTACAGCCCCAGAATAGGTCCAGACCCTCCTGGAAGCCAATATTGGCTATCTGTAAGCCTTGACCAATCCCACCGCACTTCATCAACTTGATGTTAAAGATACCCACAGCTCTAGGAGGCTTCACAAGCTCCAGTGCGTCTTTTGGGGACAATAGCGATTCATCTGCTGCAATGCATGCCCTGATGTGCTCAGGTAACTGCCGTACCTCTCCGATGGCTTTCGCGGGAAGGGGCTGCTCAATCAACTCAATGTCCAGTGATTTGGTCCTGTTATAGAAGTCTATCGTCTGGGCAGCCGTATAGCCCTGGTTGGCGTCGATCCGTATGGCGAATCGCTTTCCGAACTTCTCCCGCAACTTTACCAGCCGCTCAATGTCCTCCTCGAGATCCTTGCCCAATTTGACTTTAAGCGCCTTAAAACCACGTTTTCCATAGTCTTCCGCCTCTGCAAGGGTCTCCTGTACATTCTTGATACCGATGGTGTTGGACGTCGGCATGGTTGTGATTTTCTGACCCAGGTACTTCACGAGGGGTATATCCAGAAACTTGGTGAAGGCATCATGCAGGGCGATATCAATCGCTGCACGTGCTGCCGGTGTCTTCGGGAACTTCATCGTCACTTCAAACAGCAGCTGGTTAATCTCACGGATGTCCCGGCCAACAAGGAACTCCAGGTTGGCGTCTGTCAGCGAGGTCATGGTATGTTCAAGGTGCTCGCCCGTTACGTACTCACTCGGGCAGCCGGAGCCGATGCCTGTGACCCCATTGCTGAGGGTGATCTCAACAAACGCATTATTGACTTCGTCAACGGTCTTGAAGGCTATCGTATAGGGCTTTGTATTTCCAAGGTCCGCCTTCCAGATGGTAATTTTCTTGATCTTCATTTGGGTGTGTATTCTGCGATTTATACCTGAGCGACGGACTCGTCGATCATCTGTTTGAAGATGGGCACCAGTTCATCTACACCGTCTTCCAGTGGCAGAATTACCGGGATGCCCAATTCTTTGCGAGTGGTAGCTGCGTACTGGCGAGCCTCTGCTTCTTTCATCTTATAGGTATTCACGGTCAGGGCCACGGTCGGTGCGCCATAGATCCGGATCAACTCAATTTCGGCTTTGGGATGTGGAATATCGGCCGGGAAGTCTTCAAGCCCCTTGTACCGTTTCCGCGGGGGATTGTGTTGCAATACGGCCGCGTCGGCTTTGGCTGAGATGATCCACTCTGCTCCTGCCGGCCCGCTGGGATTGCGCAGACTCGATTGCCCCTCAATAAAGATGATATGAGGCTTCGCCTCGTCCCAGCACTGAACAATGGCATGCTCCATTTCGCCGGAGATGAAATCATTGAGGGTGCTATCAAAGATGAACCCGTATTTGGCACCCTGCATCCATCCCGTTTGGCCCGTGTAAATCATCTCTGCCCTGTACCCTGCCTTTCTCATTGCCTGCATCAGGAAACGCGTAGTTGTTCTTTTTCCCAGAGCACAGTCTGTACCCAGCACCGCAATCTTGGGGCAGTGTACCCGCTCAATTTCACCGGACCAGAAATGCAGATCCTTGAATTTTTTGGGCTTGCGGACATCAATGATTTCAACGCCCTTTTTATTAGCAAGCTCCACCAACTCCTTGTGGTCGGAGACATAGTCATGCAATCCGTTGACAATTCCGAAGCCAAGCTCAATGGCCTCTTTGAGTAAAACCCGCAGTTCTTCTGGAAGAACCCCGCCTTTTGTCGCAACGCCGATGATACAATACTCAGCCTTTTCCGGTGACTTGCTGACGAACTCTTGAAGCGTTGCATAGACTGGAATGCCCCGGTTTTTGCCGTCAAGGACCTCCCCTGCATCCCGTCCGGCAGTCTTTTCATCGACGATACCCAGGATGGTGAAGCGTTCAGTGCCGCGAATCAATCCGTGGGCTGTTTTGCCGTTATCGCTGTCAAGATAGCCGGCGGTCAATACTATGGCATTAGTCTTGTTCATAGATGTATTGTGCGTGAAAATTCGGGTAAAGGGAACGAAAGTCCAAATGAAATGCCTTGGGCGGCTCATCCGGACCTGAGCGCACGGCAGTTCAATTAATCGTAAATTTGCAACGCGTATGAAAACGAAATTAATCATGTTGGTTTGCCTGGCTGGTGCTATGGGCACGGCTCAGGCCCAGTCACTCGTGGGTTCCTGGCAGGTTATTGAGGAAAAAACCTGCTTCGATGCCCAGTTTACAGAATCGGAAACGGAGAAGGAACTCACGAAGGATATGGGCTCCACCAAGAGCAGTGTGGCGCGCGTAATCCGATTTGACAAGAACGGTTCGGGAGAAGAAGGAATTTTCACCACAGGGAAGAAGAAAGGCTCCGGCAAGACGTCATTCAAGTACCGCATGACGGGCAAGGAAATTCAACTCCTCGACAAGAAGTCCGGAATCATGACCCAGCAGTTGGTTATCGACACATTGACAGCGACGACGCTGAAGATTCACCTCGCTGCTAAAGATTGCGAAACAAAGACGTTTACCCGGATCAAATAGTGCTTACCGAGACTCCCGAAAAACGCGACATCCGAAAGCTCAAACTCGACGAGCTCAAGGCTTTCTTTGTCCAACAGGGAGACAAAGCGTTTCGTGCGCAGCAAGTTTACGAGTGGCTGTGGAAGAAGTCGGCGAAAGACTTTGAACAGATGACCAATCTTTCGCTGGCAACCCGTGAGTTATTAAAGACTCATTTTACCATCAACCACATTGAGGTTGACACCATGCAGCGCAGTGCGGATGGGACGATCAAAAACTCGGTGAAGCTGCACGATGGGTTGATTGTGGAATCTGTGCTGATTCCAACGGAAAAACGAATTACAGCATGCGTGTCGTCGCAAGTGGGCTGCAGTTTGGCATGCCGGTTCTGTGCTACGGCCCGACTTAAGCGCATGCGCAACCTGAACCCGGATGAAATCTATGATCAGGTTGTTGCCATCAAGCAGCAAGCTGAATTGTTCTTCAACAGGCCATTGACCAACATTGTCTTCATGGGCATGGGTGAGCCGTTGCTCAACTACAATAATGTCATTGCCGCCATCGACAAGATTACCTCGCCACAAGGTCTCAACATGGCGTCCAAACGCCTGACCGTTTCCACGGTGGGTGTTGCCAAGATGATCCGGAAGATGGCCGACGATGACGTAAAATTCAACCTGGCTGTTTCACTTCATTCTGCCATCAATGCCAAACGTTCGTCGATCATGCCGATCAATGATGCAACGCCACTGGAAGAACTTGGTGAGGCCTTGGAATATTGGTACGCGAAGCAAAAGAAGAAAGTCACGTACGAATACGTGGTCTGGAAAGGAATCAACGATACCCTGGAAGATGCACAGGCCCTGCTTACGTTTTGCAAGCGTGTGCCCTGCAAGGTCAACCTCATCGAATACAATCCCATCGATGACGGCGAGTTCCAGCAGGCATCCGAAGAATCATTGATGATGTATATGGACCTTCTCGAGCGTCACGGTATCACCACCCGTATCCGCAAGAGTCGCGGTAAGGACATCGATGCTGCCTGCGGTCAGCTGGCCAACAAATCCTAGCGTTCCCTTCGCTTTCTGCAAATCGGATCATCGGAATCCTTGCATCAGGCAAATGATGCTCAAGTTGATTACTTTTGGTGCCTTATTCTACATCCTCGTCATGCAGTTAAGTCCCTACGAGAAGCATTTTCAGTCATCCCAAAAAGTCCGTGACTTTGTCATTGGCATGAGTGACGGCCTAACGGTGCCTTTCGCTTTGGCGGCAGGCCTTAGCGGTGCAGTTGACGACACCGGCATTGTGATTACGGCAGGCCTGGCAGAAATCGCTGCGGGCTCTATTGCCATGGGTCTGGGTGGCTATCTTGCAGGCCGTACAGAAATAGAACATTACGACTCAGAAGAAAATCGCGAATACGAGGAGATTGAAAAGCTCCATGAAGTAGAGATCAAGGAAACCAAAGAGATTTTCGCGGAGTATGGCCTGAATGAAGAAATGCAGGAGGCCATCGCTCGCGAGATGGCAAAGAACCCCAAGAAGTGGGTGGACTTCATGATGCGTTTCGAACTGGGCCTCGAGCGTCCCGACAAGAACCGTGCGCTGCAGAGCGCCGTCGTGATTGGGGTGAGCTATATTATCGGCGGACTTATTCCCTTGAGCGCGTATTTCTTTACGGAGTCATCCCGTGAGGGACTCATCTACTCCTCGATCATTACATTGATCTGCCTGATTGTTTTTGGGCTCGTCAAGAGCAAACTTACTGGACAGCCACTGTTCAAGGGTACGATGCGTGTAGCCTTGGTTGGCGCGCTGGCGGCAGCAGCAGCTTTTGGGATTGCTACATTAATTGCCTGATCAACAAAAAAATAACCCCGCTCTGGACGGGGTTATCGCTGTTGTCGACCTGAACGTCATTCGATCTTTATCCTTTGTGACTTTCCATTCTTCAACTTCACTGACCAGGTCTTACTACCTTCGGTGACTTCCATTTTGAAGAACTTATCAAAGTAGATATAGTCTTTTACTTTATAGACAAAGGGTACTTCAGATGTGTAGACTTCCTTTCCGTCGTCTTGGGTTATTTTCACGGAGGCACCTTCGGGAGCAAGCATCTCCACTTCGGCGCCCGGCCATCCGCCCGGAATTGCCTTTCTGATTATTGTGAGTCTGCGCCCATCACTTAAAACAATTTCCTCATCGGTGACCTTGGCTGTGAGAGGACCTGAACTGGTGGACTCCGACGCAGTTCCGGCGGGTTCATCGGCAGGCGCCTGCCAGGTAGCCTTCGGTGCGGACACCGCGTTGATAACATACTCGCCTTTCTTGTTCTTCTTAATCACAATGGTCGTTTCACCGCCAGTGACTACGGGAAATCGTTTCAGAATCTTTGGAATGGTCTTGTCCTCGAACTCCACCCGGACTTGCTTGTTCTGGCCCGTCAAATCGGCTGCCATTACACGCTCAGCAGGGCTGGCATTAATTTGCTGGCCATCCAGGAAGATGATAAACTTTTCTCCCATCTCACTGTAAATAACCCAACTCGCCGCACCTCCGGATGCAGCCTGAGGCTGGCCATACGCTCCTGCTGCCATGCCTTGCGTCGCGGATGATTGTCCCATACCCGCCGATGATTGTCCTGCAGTGGCTGATGACTGGCCCGAACTTGCGGCTGACTGCCCGCCAGCTGCCGCAGAAGATGGGGTTGGAGGTGGCTCAGCAGCGGCACTGACTACGTCGCCACTTTCACCCTGTTCAATAACGATCTTGAAACCATTGTTATTCTTGATCTTCACAGACCAAGCCTTCCCCCCCTCGTTGACTTCTAGTTTGAAATATTTGTCATAGTTCATAAAGTCTTTCACACTGTAATCAAAAGGAACCTCGTTCGTGTAGGTTTCCTTGCCATCATCCTGCATCACTTTCACCGAAGCGCCCTCTGGAGCGATCATCTCTACGCCAGCCCCAGCGCCAAATAATTTGGTTCGTTTTGTCTTAAATGTGCGACCGTCACTCAGCGTAATTACATCACTGGCAAACTTTGCAGTCAACGGCCCCGAAGAGGCTGGTGCAGTCTGAGATTGCGCCGCACTTCCACTCCCACCGGAAGCACCATTCGCTGATGTCTGGGCTGGCGACGCAACGGCTACTGTTCCTCCGCCGTTCCCTTCTGTACTATCCACGACCCTCAGAATATACTCACCCTTATCGTTTTGTTTGATAACCGTAGTCATCTGGTCGAGACCCGGCTTGAGCGGCATCCGCTTGGTGACCTTGGGGATTCGGGTATCTTGAAATTCAATGCGAACTGTCTTTATGTAGCCCTTTATGCCCGGGGCTGTAACGCGTTGCGCTGGAGTATCATTGATTTTGTCGCCATCAATGTAGAGGGTAAATACCTCGCCATTTTCAGAATAAAATGTCCAGGGAAATCCCTGAGCACCAACGGCCAAAGGAAACAGTATCATGGCCGCCAAAAAGCCAACTATTTTCATGGGATTGGGGTTATTCTTCCAATATATCGGAAAAATTGAAAACGAAAAAGCACCCTCCACTCTAGCCGAAAGCCCCAAGAACCCGGAAAATGGAATTCAACAGCCTCTACTTCTTGCTTGCTTTGAATAGCTTTTCTCGTTCTTCCTTCGTCAGACTCTCATAGCCCCCATCAGAAATTTTATCCAGTATGGTGTCGATCTCCTGCTGTGAGATTCCACTTGCCGTGGCGCTGTGCGGACGTGCTTTGGCCGTCTCCTTGCGGTAGGTGACTTTGACTTTAGGTCGCGATGAAAAAAGGCTGCCGATGCCACCCAGCAGTGCAGTAATCCAACTGCCCCAGTTGACCCCAACCTGTAATTGTTTGATATAGACGAACCCGATCAGTGCACCACCCAGATGAGCAATTTCACCACCTGCATTTTGACCCACAGATCCCAGGAAGGACAGGAAGATGTAGATCAACGCAATCCATTTGATCTTAACGGGGCCAAAGAAGAGCAGAAAGAATGTGTAATCGGGCAACAGTGTGGCGGCAGCCACCATGATAGCAAAGACGGATGCCGAAGCGCCAACCAACTCCGCACGACCACTTAGAAATTCGGGAGGGTTGGGAACCAGGTTATACACCATGAGATACAAGAGACCACCCGCAAGGCCGCCCAGTATATAGATTGCAATCACCTTATCGCTCCCAAGGTAGCTGACCAGCAGTTTGCCAAACCAGTACAGCGCCAGCATATTGAACAGAATATGCATGATACCGCGGAGGTCGTGCGTAAAGAAATAAGTAATGAGCGTCCACGGGCGGGTGATAAAATCTCCGATAACGCTCGGCAATGAGAATTGCTTGTGTACGGCTTCAAAAGCGGCTCCAAAGCCAAACCACATGGAGAAAACCATGAACACGGCCAGCACGACAAACACTGCCACATTGATCAGGATCAGCTGAATGTGGCTGTTGTTGGGGCGACTGAATGCATGTTTAAACTCTTCTAGCACCTGGATTCGCTTGATTAAAAGATGAATGGATGTTACTAAAGGATTCTATAGACTCTGCTACAACAACGAATTTACGCATTTGATTGTTTTCGTAGCTAGCGACCTTTGGTCCGCCACATGGAAATCAGGAGGAAGGCTACGAAAGCGCCGCCAAAGTGTGCGAGATGGGCTACCGTGCCACTGCGGTCCATCGCATACGTTAAGATACCCATAATGAAGACCATGTATTTGGCTTTGATTGGGATAGGCGGGAACAGTAGCATGATTTCAAGGTTCGGAAACAACATGCCGAAGGCCATGAGAATTCCATAAATGGCCCCGGAAGCACCGAGCATGCTCCCTACGGTATTGGGAAAGAAGAAGTAATTGGCTAGGGCATACAGTATCCCCGCACCCATTCCAGTAACGACGTAGAATATCAAAAACTTCTTATCACCCCAATAGTTTTCGAGAATGGGTGCAAATGAAGCCAACGCAAGCATGTTAAAGAAGATGTGACCAAAACCACCATGAGCAAACATGTAGGTGAAAAACTGATACGGCGCAAACAAGGGCGACCCGATTCCCCAAAGGGATATCAAGTGGGTAAGACCCAGCGTGACCTCCTGACCCTGAATCTCGCGCGTGATCGAAATAGGAGCAAGATTCTGAATGATGAATACGACCACATTAATGATGATGAGGGTCCGTACGAGGGGAGTTACATTGAACATTAGCGGAAGTGCGTTTCGATCTTAGACGTTTCAAAAATAAAAAATGTTGTGTTGCCGTCAGGAGAATAATTGGGGTTATGACAGGAAAACAGGCGATCGGCGAGTGATTCCATCTCCTCTTTGGAGAGCACCTGCCCCATGCGCACGGCAGCACGACGGGCCAGGGAACGGGCCAGATTATCCTGAAGGGGCACCGACAATGCCGCCTGGTTCTGTTTGAACTGCTCCAGCAGTCCTTCGAAAAGCTCTTTCTCGTTCTTTCCCAAAGCCTCCGTCGGAATCCCGTTGACCACGATGGTATTCTTGCCAAACACCTCAAACTGAAATCCCAGTGATTTAATCTCGCGTTCCATTTCCATGACGAGGGTAAAGTCCGCGGTGCTCATCGTGACGGTCTGCGGAAACAGGCTTTGCATAGTGGACCCTGATTTGTCCTTCATCTTCTTCAGAAAACCCTCAAACAGCACTCGCTCATGCGCATGCACCTGATGAATGATCATCAAACCATTCTTAACGGGTCGAATCAGATAACCGGGCATCAACTGAAATACCGGCAATCGCTCTGGAGCCGTTAAAGAGGCCGAACCACGTTCCGACGAAAAGGCATCCGCCTGTCCAAACAAAGCCGACTGCGCGGGTCGCTCACTCTCGAATAATTTTTCCCAGTTCTGCAGATTGGAGCGATGCAATCCTGAACCCAACTGCTCATCCAAATACTGCTCCCGGCTCAGGGCCTGCGACTGGGTAATCTTGTTGACCAGGTTAATGTCGGCGGAATAGTCGAGGGTGGGTGTAAGGTTGTGTGCCCCGAGGGCCTGACGTACGGCAGCACGGACGACGGCATACACGGCACGCTCATCGTCAAACTTGATTTCTGTTTTTGTCGGATGGACGTTCACGTCGATGTGCCGGGGATCGATGGTGATGAACAGCACATAGAAAGGAAACGAACCTTCGGCCAGAAGGTTGTCGTAGGCACTGACCACCGCATGGTTCAGGTAGTTGTTCCGGATAAATCGCTGGTTAACAAATATGAATTGCTCACCGCGTGTTCGTTTGGCAGATTCAGGTTTGCCTACATAACCTGAAACAGCCATCAGGTCGGTCTCCTCACTGCAAGGGGCGAGTTGTGCCTGGTAGGATTTGCCAAAGAGGCTCACAACACGCTGACTCAGTTTTGATGGTTCCACATCGTAGAGCATTTCATCACCATGCATCAATGAAAACGAAAGCTCGGGGTTGGCGAGGGCAATACGTTGGAACTCCTCCACAATATGCCGCATCTCCACAGGATTGGATTTTAGAAAATTTCGGCGGGCGGGAATATTGTAGAAAAGGTTCTTGATAGCAATCGAGGTTCCTTTTTCTGTCGGCACCGGCTCCTGGCGTTTTACATCCGATCCTTCGACGACGAGCAGTGTGCCCAGTTCCGCGTCCGCTGTGCGCGTTTTCATTTCAAACTGGCTGACGGCAGCGATGGAAGCCAGTGCCTCTCCGCGGAAGCCCATCGTGCGCAGCGTGAAGAGATCATCGGCGCTGCGAATCTTGGAAGTCGCATAGCGCTCGAGACTCATGCGCGCATCGGTTTCACTCATCCCCGATCCATCATCGAGTATTTGAATGAGTGCTCGTCCGGCTTCCTTGATGATCACCCGGATGCGCGTTGCACCAGCATCGATGGAGTTTTCCATCAATTCTTTTACCACAGAAGCGGGTCGCTGAACGACCTCACCAGCGGCAATCTGGTTGGCTATGGCATCGGGAAGCAGATGAATGATGTCAGCCATGTACGGTGGATCGGCGGTAAGTGTGTCGGTTATTTCTTGAGACGGAAATAGAAGTATACCGGCACAAAGATGAGCAAACTGTACAGCGCGTCTTTACCCCAAGTTAGGAAGGCCATGGCAAACAAGGTCATGAACAATAGTACACTGCTCCGCAGAAGAACAGTATTCAAATCACTTTTGCTCTTGTTGGACCGCTTGCGGGCCGAATGGAATGACCCTGCGATGCGTGAACGGTGGTCCCCACTGTCCTCAGGTTGAAGTCCTTTCTCCCGCTCTATTTCACGGCGGATGCGTTCCTCACGTTCTTTCCGTTCCTCGGCCTCCTGATCGTAGTACCGGGGAACGTAATTGAACTTCTTGTTGTTGGGCGTCTTGCCAAAGAGTGAGACGAACTTCATGTGTGCTGTCTGTTAGGCCCGGCCAGAGAACGTTTCAGCCTCGAAACAACTCCCTGATCATTCTTCCGGGTAAAATTGCTTTATTCGCTTCCAAATACAAAGTTAACACGGCCATGTTGCGCAAACTATTGACGGTTTTCCTGTTTTCCGTACTGTCGTTGACAGGCTTTGCACAGGAAGATCGTGCGCGCTGGGTGGATAGTGTCTTCAACACCCTGAACCGGCAGAAGAAAGTTGCCCAGTTGTTTATGGTCTCCACCGGGACCAACCCCACCGAAGACAGCTATGACGACCTGGAAGAACTCGTCAAGGATGGTATCGGTGGCCTCCTTATAACGCATGGGGGGCCGGTGAGTCACGCAACCCTTATAAATAAATTGCAACGGGTCGCGCCCAATCGGTTGCTTGTGGGGGCATCCGCCGAATGGGGCCTACGTCAAACCCTCGATAGTCTTGACGGGTTTCAAAAGCCCATGGTTGTTGGAGCCGCGACTTCCGACAGTCTGGTGAGTGTGTGGGCCAAAGCCATTGCGCGGCAGATGAAGACACTGGGGTTCCACATCAACTTCGCCCCGAATGCCGATGATGAAATCTTCTCCGGTGACTACCTCCGGTATTTCAACGACAGCCATGAGAGGAATGGCAAACGTGCGACAGCCTTTGTACAGGGGCTGCAATCCGAAGGTGTGATGAGTGTGGCAAAGCATCTCCCGCGTCGGTGGAGTAATGAGCAGCCCCTTCCGGACTCGATGGTTGTGCTGAATCTGGACAATATTGATATGGGAACACTTCGCCCTTTTCAAGAACTGATCGACGTAAACATTGCAGGCATATCCACAGATTACCTTCACTTCTCCATCCGCAACGAGCAAGGCATAGTACCCGCTTCCGTTTCGCAAGCCTTTGTTTCCGAAGTGCTGAAGAAGAAACTTGGATTCGGCGGGCTCGTGCTCTCCGACGCACGCAGCATTCGGCAACGTTTAGGCAAGGTACGCGCAGGGGATGCGGAACTTCTCGCTTTCCAGACAGGTGCTGATGTGATCTTCAACCCGGTCGACGCTACGGCTGGCATGAAGAAAATTGCGAAAGAAGCTCGCAAGAATAAACTACTGCAGGCCCAGCTTGATGCCAGCGTTAAAAGGATTTTAGCCGCCAAATATGACGCAGGGCTTAATCGCTATCGTCCGGTTAACCAGGATAATCTATACCGCAAGCTAAACGATCCCGAATACCGCCGGGTGAACGAGGCTATCGGAACTTCTGCCATCACCGTGGTTCAGCAACGCGATTCGTTACTGCCTATAAAATTCCTGGAGGGCGCGACCTTTGTTTCCATAGCTATCGGAAGGGAGTCTGGCAACCCCTTCGACCAGTCACTTAAGAAGTATGCCTCCTTTCGCACCCACAGCGTTCAAAACATTCAAGACACTACAACCCTGCAGTTTAATTCGGATGAAGTTCTGGTTGTAAGTATTTTCCCGCACTCCGGGGCACTTGAACAAAAATTGAAACCCTGGATCAATAGGCTGGCCAGGAAAGGTCGGATGATTGTCGTTGACTTCGCTCATCCTGCTTCTCTTGCTTTCTACCCGACGGCCAACGCACTCATTGCGGCGTACACCGATCAGGATGGTATGCCGGCCGCGGCGGCACAAGTGATCTTTGGCGCACTACCTGCACAAGGTTCGTTGCCTCTCACCGTTGGTTCATGGCCGGAAGGCACAGCACAACGTACGGCATCGTTGGATCGGCTCTCCTATGGTGTTCCTGAATCGGTAGGCGTTAGCAGCAAGGTGCTGCAGAAGATTCGGGGCATTATGGACGAAGCCATTGCCATTGGCGCAACACCCGGTTGCCAAACCCTGATTGCGATCGATGGAAAAGTCATCTACGAGGAGTCTGCCGGATGGTACACATATGACAAGCAGCAGCCCGTCACCGACGAAACAATCTATGACCTGGCTTCTGTCACAAAAATATCAGCGACCCTTCAAACCGTCATGTTCATGCATGAGCATGGGCTGATCGACATCAATAAAAAGGCGTCGGTGTATTTACCGGAATTGAAAAATTCGAACAAAGCAGATTTTACACTCAAAGATATCCTTACCCACCAGGCCGGGCTCTGGCCATTCCTGCCGTTTTGGATGCAGACGGTGAAAGGGGACCGCTGGATGCCCGAGTTCTACAGCAATACGCCGGGGCCAGATTATCCATTCCCTGTCGCCGAAAATCTCTATGCGACCAAGGCCATGAAAGACAGTCTCTGGCATTGGATCGTGAATGCGCGGATACGTGACAAATCACCGCGCACACCCTATGACTACCGGTACAGTGATATGGGTTTTTACATTCTTCAGCATCTGGCGGAAAAACTACTCAAACAACCGATCGAGGACTTTCTCGCGCAGAATCTTTACGAACCATTAGGCGCCTACACAACGGGTTATTTGCCGTTGCAACGATTTCCCCGTGAACGCATTGCCCCAACACAACAAGACACGTTGTTCCGAAAATCGATGCTTGTTGGGTATGTGCATGATGAAGGAGCTGCCATGCATGGAGGCATAGCAGGACACGCTGGCTTGTTCAGTACAGCCAATGACCTCGCCAAGCTCGGTCAAATGTGGTTGCAAAAGGGATCGTACGGAGGGTACTCGTTCTTCAAACCTGAAACGATCGAGCTATTCTCGTCACGGCAATTCACCGACAGTCGCAGGGGTTTGGGATGGGACAAGCCAACACCCGGTGACTGGACCGGACCGACGGCTCGCCATGCCTCGCCAAAGACATTTGGACATACCGGCTTTACAGGTACTTGCATCTGGGTGGATCCGGAATTCAACCTCGTATTCATCTTCCTCTCCAACCGCGTGCAGCCCCAGGTCAGTCCCAGGTTGCTCAATGCCAATATTCGCACACGGATTCAACAGGTAATCTATGAGGCTATATTTGATTACCGCTCAACAGGAAATTGAAACTTATCAGGGCAAAAGCAGGTTATTACACTCAAAATCAGGCTGTGGATCAAATTAACATTGGAATTGTATGCTACCCCACCTTTGGAGGGAGCGGCGTTGTAGCTACCGAACTGGGGAAGGCCCTGGCGAAGGAAGGGCATAAAGTTCACTTCATCACCTATTCCCAACCCACCCGCCTTGACTTTCTCAACGAGAATCTCTTCTACCACGAGGTAGAATTTCGTTCGTATCCACTTTTTGAGTACCCGCCGTACGAATCTGCGCTGGCCAGCAAAATGGTGAGTGTTGTCAAAAACGAGAAACTTGATTTACTCCACGTGCACTATGCGATCCCCCACGCATCGGCAGCGTATATGGCAAAGCAAATCCTCCGGTCGGAAGGCATTACCATTCCTGTGGTAACCACCTTGCACGGAACGGACATTACACTGGTCGGTAAGGACGCTTCCTACGAGCCTGTCGTTACCTTCAGCATCAACCAATCCGATGGCGTGACCGCCGTATCGGAAGATTTGCGCCGGGAAACGTATGAGCACTTCAAAATCTCCATCGACATTGATGTGATTCCCAACTTCATCGACCTCGACAAATTCAAGAAGCAGAAGAAAGATCACTTCAAGAAAGCCATCTGCCCGAATGGGGAAGCACTTGTGGTGCACACCTCAAATTTCCGGAAGGTGAAACGCATCGGAGACGTGATCAACATCTTCGCTAATATTCATAAAGAGATCCCTGCGAAATTGCTCATGATCGGCGATGGTCCGGAAAGAACCAAAGCAGAAGCACTGAGCAAAGAGCTGAATATCGAATCGGACGTCCGCTTTCTGGGCAAGCTGGAGGCTATTGAAGAAGTATTATCTGTGGCCGACCTGTTTCTCATGCCTTCTGAGAAAGAGAGCTTCGGTCTTGCCGCTCTTGAAGCCATGGCCTGCGAAGTACCGCTCATTTCGTCCAATGCCGGCGGTCTGCCGGAACTGAATATTCAGGGCGTCACAGGCTTTATGAGCGATGTGGGGGCTGTGAAAGAGATGAGCAAAAACGCCCTGTTTATCCTTGACAAGAAGAACCTACCAGCGTTTAAGGAAAATGCCTTGAAACGGGCCAGGGAATTCGAAATTTCCAACATTTTGCCCCTCTACGAGCAAGTTTACCAACGCGTAATAGAAAAGGCTGCCAAAACGGTCGAATAGCCCGTTTTGGGCGATAGATGGGTTGAAAAGATCATGCTTCGGAACTACATTTGCGGTTCGGAAACGATTTGGTTATGGAAGAAACGATAAAACCCCAGAATAAGGGCACCAAACAGCTTTTCAAGAATCCTATACTCGAGAAACTATCTCGTACGCACATTTCCGTGCCCGTTACCATTTTCATCATCTATTCCAGCGGCCTGCTTTACTGGAGCATTACCCACACAGCCCTTACCGCCGGAGTTACCGTTGCCATGTTTACGATCGGATTGATTTGCTTCACCTGGGTGGAGTACAATGTGCACCGTTACATTTTTCACATGGCCCCGACCACGCAGCGTAAGGCAGACATACAATACACCATGCACGGCGTTCACCACGAGTTTCCTAAAGACAAGACCCGATTGGCAATGCCTCCGCTCCTGAGCATCACATTATCCACGATCTTGCTGCTCGTTTTTCGCCTTATCCTGGGTGATCTGGTGTTCTCGTTCCTTCCCGGGTTTCTGGCTGGCTATGCAGCTTATCTCTCCGTTCACTACATGGTGCATGCCTACCCACCTCCGAAGAGTTTCCTGAAGGCCCTGTGGGTTAATCACGCTGTGCATCACTATAAGGATGGCGAAGCGGTTTTCGGTGTGTCATCTCCGCTGTGGGATTATATCTATGGAACCATGGGTGATAAGCCCCATGCAAAAGCCACTGCCTAGGCAGCGCATCACTTCATTTCCCGTCGAGCCCGTTTCTTACGGGCTTTCGCTTGGTGTCCATACTCAGGACTCCTTCAGAAATTAAATTAGTGTACTCGGGGCAAACAGAAAGCCTCGAATATTGGTTATGTTTAAAAGAAGGTCTGTTAACCATGCTCGGATACCGCTTTTCCAAATACACCCCTCCGCCGAGCGATCAGCAAAGTGATTTTGACCGACTGCTGAAGATCTTTATGCAGCTGGTGCTCATTACTGCCGGCAATGTGGGCGAGGCACTTCAGTGGATGACTGAAGTGGATCGTCAGCACAAAATCACCAGCGACAAATACGGAATGGGTGACTTCATCGAAGACCTGAAGAAGAAGGGCTATATCAGCGATGAGGGGGCTAACGGAGAATTTAAACTGAAGGCCAAAAGCGAACAGAATCTTCGCCAATCAGCTCTCGAAGAAATCTTTGGCAGGCTCAAGAAGACGCGCGGTGGCGAACACAAGACCAACCACAATGGCCGGGGCGACGAGCCGACTACGGATCGCCGGGACTATGAGTTCGGCGACACCATGGAGCAGATCGCCATGACAGACTCACTTCGCAATGCCCAGATCAATCATGGCTTTGAAGAGTTTTTCATGACTGAAGAAGATCTTGAGGTGGTGGAAAATGAGTTCAAGACCCAGACCTCCACGGTGCTGATGATTGATATCTCTCACTCCATGATTCTCTACGGAGAAGATCGCATCACACCGGCAAAGAAAGTAGCCATGGCGCTGGCGGAGCTCATTACCAAGAAGTACCCCAAAGACACACTCGACATCCTCGTTTTCGGTGACGATGCATGGCAGATCGAAATCAAGGACCTGCCTTACCTCCAGGTGGGACCCTTCCATACAAATACAGTTGCCGGACTTGAACTTGCCATGGACATTTTACGCAAACGGAAAAATTCGAACAAGCAGATCTTCATGATCACCGATGGCAAGCCGACATGCATCAAGCAAGGAATTCAATATTACAAGAACAGCTTCGGTCTTGACCATAAGATCCTCAACCGAACACTCAATCTAGCCGACCAACTGAGGAAGATCAAGATTCCTGTCACCACATTCATGATTGCTACAGATCCTTATCTGAAGGCGTTCGTGCGGGAGTTCACGAAAGCAAACAACGGCAATGCCTACTACAGCAATCTGGAAGGTCTGGGCAACCTGGTATTCGAAGATTTCAAACGCAATAAACGGAAGACACTGTAAAACGACCAATGGATATTCAACGAATCAACACCTTGGGTCAACTAAAGGCGGCAGGATATACCAGCCGGACCATCAAGGAAGAACTCAGGGCCAATCTTATCGCAAAGCTGCGAAAGAAGGAAAACGTGTTTGAGGGAATTTGGGGGTACGAAGAAACAGTGATCCCCGACGTTGAACGCGCCATTCTCGCGGGTCACGACATCAATTTCCTGGGGCTACGCGGACAAGCCAAGACCCGCCTGGCACGCCTCATGGTGCACCTGCTCGATGAATATATTCCTATTGTGGCCGGCTCAGAACTCAATGACGACCCGCTCAAACCTCTATCGCGTTATAGCCGGGATCTCATCGCCGAAAAGGGTGATGATACACCCATACGCTGGCTCCACCGCGATGACCGCTATACCGAAAAACTTGCCACCCCGGACGTATCCATCGCCGATCTGATTGGTGATGTGGATCCGATAAAGGCCGCATCATTGAAGCTCCCGTACTCCGATGAAAGGGTCATCCACTTTGGTTTGATTCCCAGAGCCAACCGGGGACTCTTTGTCATCAATGAACTTCCCGACTTGCAGGCGCGCATTCAGGTGGCTCTGTTTAATATTTTGCAGGAAGGTGATATTCAAATTCGTGGCTTCCGGTTGCGGTTGCCGCTGGATTTGCAGTTCGTTTTTACGGCCAACCCTGAAGACTATACCAACCGTGGCAGCATCGTCACTCCACTGAAAGACAGGATCGACAGTCAGATCATTACCCACTACCCGAAGACCATCGCTATCGGCAGAAAGATTACGGAACAGGAAGCGCACATAACCGATGACCAACAAAAGCTCGTTGCTGTGCCTGACCTGGCAAGCGACCTCGTGGAGCAGATCGCTTTTGAGGCCCGGAAGAGCGAGTATGTTGATGCCAAGAGTGGTGTCTCTGCCCGACTCACCATTTCTGCCTACGAGTCTTTGGTTGCCTCCGCCGAGCGCCGAGCACTTCTCAATAATGAGAAGAACGTTACCATCAGACTCAGCGACTTCAATGGGGTGGTACCGTCCATCACGGGCAAAGTCGAGCTGGTCTATGAGGGAGAACAGGAAGGCCCTGGCATCGTGGCCCAAAACCTGGTTGGCAAGGCGATTCGGGCACAGTTCCTCCATTATTTCCCAGATCCAGAAAAATTCAGGAAGCAAAAGGAAAAAAGTCCATACCGTAAGATTACCCAGTGGTTCAGCGACGGCAATACCCTCGATCTCCTTGGCGAGATTTCGAATCTGGAATATGAAAAGCAATTGCGGTCTGTCTCCGGCCTGCTGGAGTGTGTCAACGAATTCCAGAAAGCCCAGGACCCGGCAACCAAACTCGTACTCATGGAATTTGTCCTGCATGGCCTGGCCGAGTACAGTCTCATCAGCAAGCATCGCCTTGAGCGTGGACTTCAGTTCAAAGACCTCATTAGTGGAATGTTTAACCTGCCCAAGGATGAAGCCGATGATGAGGAAGACGATGGGACTTTTGGAAACCGCACCAACTGATTTTCGAGCTTTGGTCCGATGTCACGCTACGAACACCTGGCTGTCGACGGTCGCCAATTAGCAGAACTCCGCAGGCAGGTTTCGGGCGGTGAAGGGCAGCATCTGGAGTTTAAGCGAAAGGCAAACTTCCCAGACAAGATCGTCAGGGAACTGATCGCCTTTGCCAACACCGGTGGAGGGACCCTCCTGATCGGTGTGGATGACGATGGCAGTATTCCTGGGGTGAAGTATCCGGAAGAAGAGCTCCTGGTCATTGAAAAGGAGTTGACCCGAAGCTGCCGGCCAACACTGGAGATGCATGCTGACCTGCTCCGTGTGAATGAGAAGAAGTACGTGGTGCGGCTGGAAGTCCCCAGGAGCGACCGCCGCCCGCATTTCTTTGTTGCCGGAGATGAAAAGGTGGCCTTTGTTCGTGAAAAGGACCAGAGCATCCGTGCCAGCAAAGAGATGATCGAAATCATCCGTCGACTAAAGACGCTTAAGGGCATGCGATTCCCCTACGGTGATGCCGAACAAAAAGTAATACGGTTTCTGGCCGATCAGCCAGGTATCACCCTGCTCCAATTCTCTAAACTTGCCGGCCTCAACCGGTTCGCTGCCTCCCGCAAGATTGTCCGTCTTGTGCTGGCCAATGTCCTGCGCATAACCCCTACCGAAAAAGGCGACATTTTTTCGCGCGTGTAAAGTCTCCGTTAAGTCTGGGAACAAAAACCACCAGCCTTGTTGACTTATGGGTCGGTTTTATATAGTTTTAGTTATCGATTGGAAGCCGCGAAGATACCGTTCATGCTTGCTGGAATTTTTTTCCTGTGGGGAACTGTCTTCGCGGCTTTGTTTTGTCCGGCTCACACTCACTTTTTGATCTATGGCAAAAGCGCGCAAAGAAAAGAAAATCTTTATCCTCGACACGTCCGTCATCCTCTTCGAACACAACAGTATCCTCAACTTTGCTGAACACGACATCGGGATACCGATCACTGTACTGGAAGAACTTGACAACTTCAAGAAAGGCAACGATACCAAGAATTTTGAAGCCCGCGAGTTCATTCGTCTGATCGACAAACTGGCGAAGGACCAGATGCTTCACAAATGGAACCCGCTCAACGGCAAGAGCAAGGGCAACTTCAAAGTGCTCATGGAAACGGGGAGCAACGGTACCCTCGACGCCAACAAGGTATTCAACGAGCACAAGGCTGATCACCGCATCCTCAATTCCGCACTACTGCTGCAGAAGGAGGAAAAAGACAGACACATCATCCTCGTATCCAAAGACATCAACCTGCGCCTGAAAGCGAAGTCGCTCGGACTACAGGCAGAAGACTATACTACGGGTAAAGTCCAGAACCTGAACTCGCTCTACAGCGGTAAGACCGTCATTGACGATGTTGACCCTGACGTGATCGACCTGCTTTATGAAAAGGGCTATTGCCCCCCGGAAGATCTTTTGGGCAACTCCTCACTCACGAAAAACCATTACTATATCCTTCGCAGCGGGAAGAAGTCGATCCTGGCATTCTATAATTCTGCTAACGGAATGGTGGAGCATGTGGAGAAACGTGCAGTGTACGGTATCAAACCCCGCAATGCGGAACAGGCCTTCGCGATGCATGCTGTTATGAAGCCCGAGATCAAACTGGTCACCATGCAAGGAGTCGCCGGCACTGGAAAGACACTGATTGCTCTGGCCGCCGCTCTGGAACAGAAGCGCGAATTCAAACAGATCTATCTTGCCCGGCCCATTGTGCCGCTGAGCAACAAAGACATTGGCTACTTGCCCGGCGATATAAAATCCAAGCTAAACCCGTACATGGAGCCGCTTTGGGACAACCTCAAGTTCATCCAGAATCAGTACAGCGAAAGTGACAAGGAATACTCGAAGATCACGGAAATGGTCACCAACGAGAAGCTGGTTATCACCCCGCTGGCCTACATCCGCGGCAGGAGTTTGTCCAATATCTGTTTCATCGTCGATGAAGCCCAGAACCTGACTCCGCATGAGGTGAAGACCATCATCACGAGGGCCGGGGAAAACACGAAGATCATTTTCACGGGAGATATCTTCCAGATTGACACGCCGTACCTCGACTCACAGAGTAACGGCCTATCCTATCTGATTGACAGGATCAAAGATCACGAGTTATATGCTCACATACAGTTGGAAAAAGGGGAGCGATCGGAATTAGCCAATCTGGCTAACGACCTGCTTTAACGTGCTTGCGTGCCAACGTGTTTACGTGCCAATGTGTTTACGTTAACACACAAACACGTTTACACGCAAACACACAAACACGTTAACACGTTATTATTTCTTCAGGACCTTCGCCATCGTCTCCCCAATCAAAGCGGGTGACTCGACTACGTGGATGCCGCACTCCCGCATGATCTTCATTTTGGCTGCAGCAGTATCTTCCGCGCCGCCAATGATGGCGCCAGCGTGGCCCATGCGACGGCCAGGAGGCGCGGTTTGTCCGGCGATGAAGCCGACAACAGGTTTCTTGTTTCCGTTTTCCTTGATCCAACGGGCGGCTACGGGCTCATAGTTACCGCCAATCTCGCCGATCATCACGATGCCTTGTGTTTCCGGATCGTTCATGAGCAATTCTACAGCATCCTTCGTGGCTGTGCCGATGATGGGATCACCGCCGATACCAATGGCCGTGGTGATGCCGAGGCCGGCTTTTACAATTTGGTCGGCCGCCTCGTAGGTAAGCGTACCCGACTTGGAGACAATTCCTATGGTTCCTTTCTTGAAGACGAAGCCTGGCATAATGCCCACCTTTGCCTCGCCAGGTGTAATGACACCGGGGCAGTTGGGACCTACAAGCCGTACGCCACGGTCTTTGATGTACTGCTTGGCCATCATCATGTCTTTGACCGGAATGCCTTCCGTGATCGCCACAATGACCTTGATACCCGCATCGGCAGCTTCCATAATTGAATCCGCAGCAAAGGCCGGTGGCACGAAAATGATCGAAACGTCAGCACCCGTTTTTTCTACGGCATCCTTGACCGTATTGAATACCGGACGACCGAGGTGCATCTGGCCGCCTTTGCCCGGGGTGACCCCGCCCACTACGTTGGTTCCGTACTCGATCATCTGGCCGGCGTGAAAGGTGCCTTCCGATCCTGTAAAACCTTGGACGATGATGCGCGAGTTCTTGTTGACGAGTACACTCATGGTGGTGCTGGTTTGGGTACCCTACAAAATTAGAATAATAAAGCTGATGGCCAAATGAAAAGCCCCGGGGGTACCGGGGCTCTTCTATATTGATCGTGACACGATTTTATTGCTTCTGAACGGCCAGCTTGTTCCGGTACAAGAACTCATTCTTGGCCTCCACGAAGGTCTCCACATCCGGAGCCATCTTCACAGCCTCTTCATAAGCCGTGAGTGCGTCGATGAGAAGTCCATGCTGCTCATAGAATCCGGCAAGCATGAATTTGGAGAATGCTGTCTCTTCCTTCACATCGGATGAGATATCGGCAAAGTCCTTCTTGACTTTATCTTGTTCGGCGGCTGGCAGACGCTTCACGGCATGACCTTCGGACTTCACTTTTGAATCCGCCTTGCTGGAAACATGAACCAGGAAATTGGTGACTTTGGCAAGCTTGGGATCCGACAAGTCGATCTTCACGCTGGTCTCCGGAGTTTCCATCTTCATGATTTCATCTTCCATGAAATCCATCACCGTAACCACATAGGGTCCGCCCGTCTTGGGAGCTTCCCACACCACATACATGCTATTGTTGAAGACAAAAGAACTCTTTGCTTCCGGCAGGTAAACACTCAATGCACTGGGCTCACCGCGGTGCACGGCTCCTGTTGCGCTGAGGCGGTTCTTCTTGGCTTCCGCCGAATTGCTGCTGAGGATGAAGTCGGTGTATTTCGACATCACACTCGTTCCGGTGCCAATCTGGCTGAGCAAGTCAGCCACCTTGTAGCTTTGCGGCTTCTTGAGCTCCAGCGGCTTGCCCGTGGAACTGACCAGGCCGAGATAAGCGTTTTCGGAGACTTTTAGCTCGTCCCCTACTTTCAGGCTCAGGCCTGTCTTAATGGGCTGCCAGGTATCCCCTGACTTGTACTCATTGGCACCCTTGTTGGCCAATACCTTAAAGGCATAATCTGCCTGTGCAAACCCCGCAAAAGAGAGGGCAATCAAGCCAAATACCATCAAAAACCTTCCTGTTCTCATGTTTACTGTTTTTTAACATACGAAAGTACTAAAAAACGTGCCAATCTATGGGGTTAATACATCCTGAGTTCGCTTGGTAAGTCGGCGATTGATCTCGTTCTGGAAGCTTTTGTAAATATCATAGGATGGACCAACAAGTGCCGAAACACCCATGGTTATGGTCAGGTCGAGTTTCAGGCTCCACCATGCAAATGCATTGACCATGAGAAGAGACACAATGAGTACCTCCGCTAGCTGGATCAGGACGGATAGGGCGTCGAACCATTGTGGTAGCGTCTGGTCGAGAAATATGAAAAGGGCAACGGTCAAGAAACAGATGAAGGCGGCAATGGCGTACTTCGCCCATGTGTCGATTTCATTAATGTAGTCTTCGTTGAGGATCATGGCGACAGCATTGGCATGCACAACCGGACCGAACATATCCGGGTTGGCTCGGCCGGATATCTTCTTGTTGAGCGGTGTGAAAAATTTATCTTCCCAGGCCGGGTCACCAAGATAATCCCCGAGATAGCCCATGATGACGATTTTATCCTTGAACATCGATGGCAGCACCTCCTGACGCATCATTTGATCCGCGTCAA
>CAYMPU010000158.1:0-14431 GCA_964392375.1 uncultured Ohtaekwangia sp.
TGGTGATCCATCAGGGACTAACTTCATTGCTGTAGGACCCAATTCAGGTGTTCTGTCACCGAGAATATCAGCTGTATCCAACGAATGGTACCTTGATACCAACGGACTGCCTTCGGATGTTTACCTGATTCAGTACAACTATAAAGACATCACTACGGGCAACCAGTCCACTCCGGTAATTTACCCGATCAAGGTATGGGCCGCACCCGACGCGCAAATTGTTGCACCATTGAACAACTGTATCACCAACCTGGTGAATTTGAGCAGCAGTTCCAGCATGATTTTACCGAACCCTTTCGGTGGAAGTATCTCAACATTGAACTGGACTTTCGGTGATGGTGGAACGGCCAGCGGTGCTGCAGTTTCTCATGACTATTCATTGGCCGGTCCTGGAAATTACAACGTGACCTTGACAGCAACGACATCGAATCTTTGTCGCGATGTAGCCAACCTGACGCTACAGGTAGGCGCACCACCGATTGTGAATTTTGACTGGGCCGCTATTTGTACCAACGATAGCACGCGCTATTCTGACCTTACGAACCCTGGCATCAGTACGATAATAACGTACACATGGATTTTTGGCGATGGTGACGTTGTCTCAGGCCCGGCGACCGGGACGATACCGTTTGGTACTCATGCTGGAAGAACGTCAGGAACGTATAAGAATCCTGCCCATAACTTCCCCAGCACAGGCAGCTATCCGACTCAACTCATCGTAGACACAAACGACGGTTGTACAAACTCACTGATCCGCGGAGTATCCATCCTTACCGGCGGCAGTACCGTGGCACCTACGGCGGGAGCACCGTATACCACTGATTTTGAATCCGGACCTGGCAGTTGGATACCCGAAGGGCTCGTCATTAGCCCACCGCTGCAACCTGTCGTGGTAAGCCCTGTTAGCTGGATTTATGGAGCACCCAGTGGTGCCAACATCACCTCAGCGGCCAGCGGAAGCAATGCCTTCTGGACGGGAGACAACATTGTGAACAATGCTCAGCCAACCTACTACAATCTTGAATCTTCAGTGGTCAACGGACCATGCTTCGACCTGTCCAACCTGAAGCGACCGATGATTTCGTTTGACTATTGGACAGACACCGAACGTAATCTTGATGGTGCGGTCCTTCAGTACTCTACCGACGGCGGTACCATCTGGCGCCTGGTGGGCCCCGCTGCCAGCCTCTCTGGAGCACAACGCGATCAGGGTATCAACTGGTATGATCCTTCGGGCATCATCGTTTCGGATCCAGGTCAACAGGTGAGGAAATACTCTTCCATCGCTTCGTATGGATGGACCGACAAGGCTGCGCTGGATCCTATCTCGGGAACGGGATGGAAGAATGCACGCTTCAACCTTGACATGATTGATACCACGGACGCCACCCGCGATCAAGTGCGGATACGCATCGCGTTCTCCAGTAACGATCAGAATGCTCCGGGCAACACATTTGATGGATTCGCTTTTGACAACGTCTATGTGGGAGAGAAGCAACGAAACGTGCTTGTTGAGAACTTCACAAATTCACCCACCGTAGCAACCCTGGATCAGACCTGGATAGCGTCGCAGTACCAGGATCAGATCAACATGCGGGGCACTGGTGCTTCGGACTTCTATGACCTCCAGTACCATATCAGCTTCCCCACTCCAGATCCGCTGAATAGGGATAACCCCAGTGACCCTGCGGCCCGGTCGTTGTATATGGGTGTAAGTACACCGCCGACAACGATCATTGATGGTATTATTGATGGCGTGAAATTCAAAGGGAACTTTACAGACCTCGATGACAATGGTGTTGAAGCCGATCGCAGAGCGTTAAAAGATCCTCAGTTTGACCTGCAGCTGGATACCGTGGCAACCGGTAACAACAACACGATTTCGGTGAACCTTACGATGACGGCGAAACAGGCCATCACGACACCGGTGCTTGCCTATGTGGTGCTCGTCGAGAACCAGAGCGGGGTGTTCAAAAATGTGGTCCGGAAACTGCTTTTTGGAGCGGATGGAAAGACCATAACACAGATTTTTGCAAAGGGTGATTCAAGAATAGAATCGGTGAACGACATCACCATAAACGTTCCGATTACAAACCCTTCCCAATTGTCACTGGTTGGTTTTGTACAGGACAAGAACACCAAGGAGATATACCAGAGCATCGTTGTTCCGGCACCGTATAAGCGCGGTACCGTGGTTGTTGGCCTGGAAGATCCTAAAGGAGTGCCAACCACCCTGAACGGAATTTCGATCTATCCCAACCCTGCCAATGGCAAAGTGTATCTCGGTGTTGATCCTGACAAGTCCATGGAGGGCTTTAGCTGGAAGCTCATCGATCAGCGAGGCGTAACTGTCAAGGCGGGCAACTTCGACAACCTGATCAATGACGCCCGGGAAATTCCGGTGGGCGACATTGCCAATGGCATGTACTTCGTCCAGCTATCCGGACCGGGACAGACCATCGTACACCGGAAGTTGGTGGTGATGAATCGTAACTAGGCCGGTCACTGAGAGGGCATGCAGCCGCGGTAAGTACCCAATTCCATGAGTAGCAACACGTTCCTCGGCAGTTCTGTTGTACCGTTCCGCCTTGTCTTTTTCATGTGGGCGGTGTTTAGTATCCAATTCTTTTACCTGATCGATTTTGGCTGGCTGGGAATCATGCCCAGAACCCTTCCCGGACTCATTGGGATATTTACCGCACCCCTGGTTCACGGTAGTATTTCTCACCTTGTAGCCAATACGTTGCCCTTGCTCTTCCTGGGGTCGGTGCTTTTCTACTTCTACCCGCGCATTGGTGGAGCCGTCTTTACGCGGTGCTATCTCATTACCAATATGTTGGTTTGGTTGCTGAGCCCTAGGGTATCCTATCACATTGGGGCCAGTGGATTGATCTATGGACTTTCCGCCTTTTTGATTTTCTTTGGGTTACTGCGGAGAGACTTCTGGTCCTTGCTGATTTCGGTGGTCGTGTTTGTGATGTACGGCGGAATCTTTTACGGTGTTATTCCCGGGAACCCGCACGTTTCATGGGAGTCTCACCTGGCCGGCGCGATCGTAGGTAGCCTATCCGCATTTGGTTTTCAGGATTCTAAAAGGATATGATATGGACAGTGCCGCTCAAAAGGTAATGATCGATCTCCGAGCCAAGCGGTATGCGCCTGTGTATCTGCTGCAAGGGGAGGAGACGTACTACATCGATGTTATTGCCAACTACATCGAGGCGCATGCACTCAGTGAAAGCGAGAAGGGTTTTAACCAGGTGATACTCTACGGCAAGGAATCACCCGTCCATGTCATCCTCAACCATGCCAAGCGGTTTCCCATGATGGCCGAGCGACAGGTAGTGATCGTGCGGGAAGCCCAGGACATCCCTGACCTGGCCAAGGAACAGGGCCAGAAACTACTGCTGGATTATTTCCAACGCCCCGTTCCCAGCACCGTACTGGTTCTTTGTCATAAATACAAAACCCTTGATAAGCGGAAGGAGTTGGGGAAGAAGGCTGACCAACTGACAACCAGCCTGACATTCAAGAAGCCCTACGAGAACCAGTTGCCTGATTTCGTTGAGGAGTATGTAAAAGCAAAGGGATTCAGCATTGAAGGTGGTGCGGTTCAGATACTGTGCGAATCGGTCGGGGTTGACTTGAACCGTTTGGCAACGGAGATGGATAAGGTGCTTACGGCCAAACAAGAGGGTTATGCCATCACCCGTGAGGATGTGATGTCACAAGTAGGCATGAGTCGCGAGTTCAATGTTTTTGAACTTCAGAAGGCCCTGATCCAGCTCGATCCAGTGAGAGCCTGTCAGATTTCGGATTACTTTGCGGGGAATAGCAGGAAGAATCCACCGATCATGATCATCGCCTTTCTTTTTAGCTTTTACAGCAAGTTGTACATGCTGGCGAGTCTATCAAGTAAAGGTGATAAGGATGGAGTTAACGCATTGAAAATCAACCCTTATGTAATGCGTGATTACAGCGCGGCTTTACAAAAATACTCGTTGGCTAAGCTGACCGAAAATGTTTCCTTACTCAAGGATGCTGATCTCAAACTTAAGGGTGTCAACGCAGGGTCTACCGATGAAGGACAGATTTTAAAGGAGCTCGTCCTGCGATTGATGCATTGAATCCTCAGGCATTTTTGAATCAGCCAGCGAGTAAATGGTATTTTTCGTGAGGATTGCCTATTTTTGAGTACCTGTATTCTGAATTTTTTGCAGGCGATTGAATTTTTTGAACTGTTTCGGCAATAAACAACCGGACATTCTGTTTTTGAGGAACGTTAGCGAATGAATAGAAGTACGCTGGTACTTGCATGGTTTTTGTTGGCATCGACGGGAGTCTCTGCGCAGGCAACGCTGTCCCAAAGCAAATCCGATACTTACTTTCAATCCGGCATCGACAAGATTGAGCATCATCAGTTTGGTGCTGCTATTGATGACTTTGAGCAGTTCCTGAGAGCGCAACAAGCATCTGATCCCAGGACACTGGAGGCGAAATACTTTCGTGCATACTGTGCAGTAACACTGTTGCATAGTGATGGAGAGAAGCTACTCAGCCAGTTTGTCTCCGAGAACCCAAAGCATCCTCGGTCGGTCTCGGCTTATTATGATCTCGCCACGTTCTTCTACGACGAAAAGAACTATACGAAGGCAAGTTATTACTTTACCAAAGTTAATTTTCCCGCACTAAGTGAAGAGCAACGGAATGTCGGTCGCTTTCGGTGGGGGTATGCTTTGTTCAGTCAGAGGAACTTGCTTGGTGCCCTCGACCAGTTTAATACAGTTAAATCGTTGGGTGGACAATACGGTCCAGCCTCAAGCTACTACGCCGGCTTCATAGAATTATCCGTTGGCGATTTTGAAAACGCAAGAACGGATTTCCAGCGCGCAGAGAAGAGCCCTGCCTATGCGACCATTGTACCTCCCTTGATTGCAACCACATACTTGAGGCAGGGAAAGGACAATGAATTGATCGCCTATGTGGAGCCGCTGCTAAGCAGGGAAGACCTCCTTACCGATGAACTTGCCTTGCTCATCGCCGAGGCATGGTTCAGGAAGGGAGAGTATGCACGTGCACTTCCGCAGTATGAATCGTATATCGAGGATCACGAGAATGCCAGCCGTTCGGTGTACACCCGTGCAGGGTATGCCGCGTGGTTATTGTCAAATGACGTTTCTGCGCTAAACTATTTGAAACGGGCTGCATCTGATGCCGATTCTGTGGGCATGTACGCGTCGTACCTCTTGGGTACCGTATATCTGAAACGCGAGGAGAAACCACTGGCCCTAACGGCGTTTGAAACGTCGAAGCAATTTAAGAAGGACCCAAAGCTTGCGGAAGAAAGTCTCTTCCTATCCGCCAAAATCAACTATGACCTGGGACGATCTGATCTGGCCATCCGTGAATTCGAATCCGTTCTTGAGGTATATCCTCAGTCCACACATACCCAGGAGATTAAGGAGCTACTATCGCAGGCCTATGTCAATGCCAACAACTACAACAAGGCCATTGCGTATATCGAGTCGTTACCCCACCGGACACCTGCAGTAGACCGGGCCTATCAAAAGGCAACCTATCTTAAGGGTACAGAATTCTACAACAAGGAAGATTTTGCCCAGGCAGCCGCCTCCTTCAAGAAGTCATTGGAGTTCCGCATGGACAGTCGCCTGACTGCAGAAGCCAGTTTCTGGCTTGGCGAAACGTACGCGGTCGGCAGGCGGTATGAAGAGGCTGTTCCGCACTATGAAGAAGCACTGAGTCAGCCAGGCTTGTCCAACGAGTTGATTGCAGCCATCCGGTATGGGCTTGGGTACGCACAATATAATCAGCAACGGTATGATAAGGCCCTGATCAACTTCAAGGACTTTGTTTCGCGAGCATCCGGAGAGACCAACTATGCCGATGGTGTACTTCGGTTGGCCGACTGCCAATATGTACTAAAATCATATGGGGAAGCTCTCGCTTCATATCGCAAGGTAATTCAGCTAAAGTCCGTGGACAGTGAGTATGCGCACCTGCAAAGCGGATTGATACTCGCCATTCAGCACCAGTTTTCCGAGGCGAAGTCCGAACTTGGAGGCGTTGCGAGAAACACAAGCTCGCGCTACATGGAAGAGGCACTCTATCAGCTGGGGCAGATTGAACTTGAACAAGGCAATTATCCTTCCGCCATCCACCAGTTCACCACGCTCATCAATACATCCAAGACAACCCGGTATGTTCCTTTTGCCTATAGCCGTCGTGCCGCTGCCAACTACAACCTGAAAAATTATGGGCAGACAGCTGACGACTACATCGCGGTGGTCGAAAAATTCCCGGCACACCCGGTAGTCCAGGATGTTCTTTTGCCCCTTCAGGAGGCATTGCGACTATCCGGGAGGGTGGATGAGTTTGACAAGCACCTCACACAATTCAAGCAAGCCAATCCCGATGCAAAGGGCATTGAATCGGTAGAGTTCGAAAGTGCCAAGAGTCACTATTTCAACCAGCAGTATCTAAAGGCCATTGAGACACTTTCAGCATTTGTTCGCAATTACCCGGAAAGTCTCCAGGCTTCTGAGGCCCGTTATTATCAGGCAGAATCGTATTATCGTTTGAAGGACTATACAAAGTCACTCGAGGTGCACCACGAAGTGGCTAACGACATGGCCTTTCCACTCATGAGCAAGGTCGTTGGCAGGATAGCTGAACTTGAATTCAAACTGCAGCATTATGAGCTTGCTGTAGTTGCGTTTCGCCAACTGGGTGTTATCGCCACCAACAAGAAGGATGAGCATGCTGCATTGAACGGTCTCATGGAATCGTATTTTCTCCTGGCGCAGTATGATTCAGCAGACCGCTATGCACGAAGTCTGCAGCAACTGGGAGGAGTTAGCGCCAATGCGCAGAGTAAGTCTTCTTTATATCTGGGTAAGAGCGCCAAAGCCCGTGGTGACTATGAGACGGCCAAGGATGAGTTCCTAACGACCATTAACGGTGCACAGGATGAATACGGTGCCGAAGCCAAATATCTTCTCGCCGAAGTCTTCTACTTGACTGGAGATCATACCATGTGCCGTGAAACGCTGATTGCACTCAATCGCGATTTTTCCCCCTACGAAGATTGGGTAGGCAAGTCATTCCTGTTGCTGGCCGACAATTACGTGGCCACCAATGAGATATTCCAGGCCAAAGGCACACTTCGTTCACTGATCGAGAACTTTCCCCGACAGGATGTTCGGGATTTGGCCAGGGAACGCCTGAAAGGTATTGAGGAAAAAGAACGCAGGAAGGAAGCCGAAATTCTGAAAAGCGACACGACCGATAGAAAAGAATGAGTAGACGCATCCATATAGGCCATTTCGTTTCGTCAATAATCATCGTGGCATTGACGGCGGTTTCCTTTCAGGCATTCGGACAGGAAACCTGGGAGAAGGAGGGAGCCGGAGAGATTAAGGATATGGAGATTGAAATAACGAAGGACCGTCAGATCATCCTCCCCAGGGCCAACCGCTACTTCGAAAAAGTACCGCCCCGACCGTTTGAGCCGATCATGCCCGCAATCACGTATGATGTCAGGAAGTTTTCCTTTGCAACACCGAATTATACGCCGACCATTCGCCCACTTCGCCTGAAGCAGGAGGAACTGGGCAAACTGTATGGGAACTACATCAGCGGAGGCATTGGCAACTACCAATCGTTCTTTGTGGAAGGAAGCATTGCCACCAAACGCGATAAGTCGAAGCTGATTGGTGCCGATTTTTATTGGAGAGGGTTTGGGAAGGGACCCGTTGATGACAACCATTCGGCAAATTCAAACACGCGGTTGCGCATCTTCGGAAAGAAGGTCACTCAGGCAGTGACCACGTCCGGTGACCTGAGTTACAACAATGACCGTGGCTATTTCTACGGATACACACCGGGGACGGACGTCGATCGGGAAAAATTCAAGCAAGTGTACGAGACGTTTGCGGTGAAAGGAGCTGTCGAGAATACAAAGAAGGGTGAGTTCAACTATCGACTGAATGGTGGCTACAGTTATCTACGCGATGCTTACGTGGCAACGGAAGGTGAGGTATCGTTAGGGTTCCTCGGCGATTACAAGCTGAGTGATACGAGTCACCTTTCGCTGGCCATCGATCTCTTCCTGATCAATCGGAAGGATTCTCTGTATACGCAATCAAGAAATCTTATCCGCATTCAGCCGGCATATACGTTTGTTCCGATGGACAAGCTTACCATCACGGCGGGCTTGAACCTGGCGATCAGCAACGATATCTACCCGGGATCCAGCGACTTCAGGTTATACCCGCATGTCAAGGGCCGTTACGCAGCGAGCGATCGCGTGTCACTCTATGCGGTAGTAACCGGTAATCTGGATAAAGTTAGCCTGCATACCTTGGCCGCCGAAAACTTCTGGTTGAATTCCAATAATCCCATGGGGCATACGAATCGGGCTATGGAATTAGAAGGAGGGATGGAGGCTGCTGTCGGAAGCAAGTTCAATGTTCGGCTGGGTGCATCATATGCCAGTATGAAGAACATGTACTTCTATCAGGCCAATCGGGGCGCATTTGACTTGGCAGGAATTTCCGTTGGAGTTCCTTTCAACTCTTTTGACCTGGTCTATGATGGAACAACAAGCCGGTTTAATCCTTACGCAGAGGCCACGGTCATGCATTCCCAGGTTTTTCGGACGACCTTGCGCGTTGACTACTTCCAATACAATACAGAGCTCATCGCACGGGCGTGGCACCGTCCTTCATACCGTGGTGATCTTCGCATGTTCTACAATCTGTATGGTAAGATCTTCTTTCAGGCTGGCCTCATCATGCAAGGAGGTATGAAGGCCCTTGACCCAGTCACATCATTGGAGTTGAACCTGGATGCTGCTGTTGACTTGAACTTCCGTGCGCGGTATTTCTTCTCGCGTCAGATATCGGCATTCATTCAATTGGACAATATGCTGGCCAAAGAATACCCAATTTATTTGAGTTACCCATCGCGTGGGTTTCAGGCGCTGGTGGGGGCCACATGGAGCTTTTAGGTATGACTAACCTTGGTAATTATTGTGAATTTTGCGTTATTTTTGTTTAGCCTAATGAACCCTAACCCCCAATCCCATGGCCCGCAAGGATGATGATGATCAAGTTAACGACGACAAAACGAACAGTTCGGACGAGAACTTTGGTTTGCCGGATCTTGAGTTCAAGCCACTGGAAGAAACTGCCAGCAAAGCAGAAGATTCAGCTAGTCAGAACACGCCTATGGCCGAGGAAAGTGGCAGTTCACAGGAGACCGTGCCACCAGCAGACACCTTTGACGCCTATGCCGTTGAGGAGGGTAAGTCCAAGGCCCCGATCATTCTTACCGTGGTTATTATTTTGGTTGTCGCCATTGCCGGCTACCTGATCTTCAACTTCGTGTATAAACCTCGCGCCGAAGAAAAGGCAAAGAAGGAGTTGCTGGCCAAACAGGAGGCCAAGCGCAAGCAGGAGGAAGCAGCACGGATGGAAAAGGAGCGGTTGGCTGAAGAGCAGCGAAAAAGGGAAGAGGCGATTGCCAATGCAAAGCCCAAGGAGGGTACAATCGAGATACTAAGCGCAAGAACGAAACGTTACTATGTCATTATTACCAGCGACATCGATGATGATTTGCTGATGGACTATGCGAATAAATTGACTCCGGGTGGTGTGAATCTTAAGGTGATTCCTCCCTTCGGTGGAAAGAAGTTCTATCGCCTGGCTATCGCAGATCATGAAACCTTTGCCCTGGCCCAGGCCAATGCGGATGCGGCGAAAGCCACGTATGGCAACGGGGTATGGGTATTGAAGTATTAGCGGGTTGAATGTCCATTTATTTTTGGTTGGCCTGATTTTAGCTTTTAGTCGGTCGAAACATTTTTTAAACTATGGTACTAGCACAAATTGTTGCAGCAACCGGTGCGCCGGAGGTTGATTCACTTTCGGTTATCGAATTGGCTGTGAAGGGTGGATTCATGATGATTCCCATCATCCTGTCATCCTTCGTAGCCATCTACATTTTTGTTGAGCGTATCCTCACCATCAACAAAGCCACTCAAAGCCCGGATGCCTTCATCGGCAGGATCAAGGAGCAGGTGCTGAAGGGTGACATCAACGGTGCTCGCCTGTTGTGTACGCAATTCAATAGCCCCATCGCACGTATGATCGAAAAGGGAGTATCCCGCATTGGGAGCCCCTTGAAGAATATCGAAGCATCCATTGAGAATGTAGCCAAGATTGAACTTTTCAAATTAGAGAAGAACCTCTCCATCCTCGCGACCGTCTCCGGGGCTGCGCCCATGATGGGCTTCCTGGGTACCGTCATTGGTATGGTAGAAGCATTCATTGCCATCGCTCAGGAGGAAGGCTCTGTGAGTCCCAAATTGCTGTCTTCGGGTATCTATACTGCGATGATTACCACCGTAGCCGGTCTCATCGTTGGTATTGTCGCTTACCTGGCCTACAACTACCTGGTAACAAGGGTCTCTAAGGTGGTACACCAGATGGAGTACTCTTCCATCGAGTTCATCGACCTACTGCAAGAGCCACGATAACGCACCCGTATGGAACTGAAAACACGGAACAAAGTCGAGGTCGCGTTCAGCATGGCATCCATGACGGACCTGATCTTTTTGTTGCTGATCTTCTTCATGCTGACGGCATCCTTTGTAACACCCTCAGGCCTGCCGGTCAATCTGCCCACCAGCAAGGCGAGCACCATTGAGGTTCAGAAGGTATCTATCACGGTAACTAAAGACTTACAATATTATGTCAATGATAAACGCGTGACCAAGAGCACGTTAGAGGCTGAATTGAAACCGCTGCTTTCATCGCCAAGCGGAGTCGTGGTGCTGCACATCGATGAGAGTGTGCCCACCAAAGAACTTGTTTTTGTAGCCGGGGTGGCCACATCACTGGAGGCCAGGGTAACGATTGCAACCAAACCGAAGTAGCATGGACGAGCAGGAGAAGCGCAACCGTAGGGCAGGCTTGCTGACATCGCTGGGGATTCATGCGGCCGTGCTGATCATCTTGTTTTTTGTTGTGGCGTGGCGTGCGCCGGACCCTCCGCTGCCGGAATACGGAATTGAATTGAATTTCGGACTTGATGATCAGGGTGGAGGGGAAATTCAGCCTGATAAACCTGTGGGTGACGAAGGTGAATCGCAGTTGCCGGAAAGTGCAGACCAACCTACGGAGGCAACATCTGAGGAAGCAGACAAAAGCAAGGAGGAACCTGCTGCCGAAGCGGCGGAACAAGCGGTCTCCAAAACGGAGAGCCCAGTCACTGTCAAAGAGGAAAAGAAAGTTACCCCCCCGGCAAAAGAGCCTGTGAAAGCGGAAACCCAGCCTGTGAAGAAGGATGCTTCTGAAACGGCATCGAAGGAAGCACCCAAGGTAACGGCTCCCGTTGATGCAACGAAGAAAGGTGATGCAGCGAGCCAGGGTGACGAGCCTGGGAAGACGGGTGACAAAGGCAGTGCAGAAGGTACCCTGGATGCCAAAGCACTCTATGGTACACCCGGAGGCGCAGGTGGAACGGGCACCGGGCTTCAGATGAGCGGTTGGAACTGGGCAGAAGATCCCACGATACCCGAATTGCCGGATAACGAAAATGGCAGGATCATCTTTGAGATCAAGTGCGATGCAAACGGGGATATCACGGCCATTGAGACCATTGAAAGGACGTTGAGCCCCAGGGCCGAACAGTTGCTCAAGGATATGATTCGGAAGAACTCATTGGTACGTACTTCCGGAGGGAAGGTACCTGAAGAATCAAAAGGACGTTTTGTATTTGTCTTGCGTACGAAGTAATTACTTCTACGGCTTGTAGAGGTTCATTGCGATCTTCTCAGTCACCGTTTTCGGAACCAGCTCGGCAAGTTTGGCGCTGATCCAATTGGTGAACCCGGGAATGATCTCCGCTTTTCCGGCAAACATACCTTCTACCGCAGCCTTTGCCACTGCTTCGGGCTTCATGCTGAATTTTTCGGCTCGTTCCTTAATCATGCCGAGGTTGGCACGGTCAATAAACCCAGTGCTCGTTGGCCCAGGGCTCAAGCACGAAACGGATATGTTGGTGTCTTTCAATTCCCACTTTAGTCCGCGGGAGAAAAGCAGGACAAAGGCCTTTGTGGCAGCATACGTAGTGAGCGTGGGTACCGCCTGGTAGGCCGCTGTACTGGAGACATTCAAAATATAGGCCTTGGATTGTTTCTCCAGCATGGGTAGAAACGCCTTGCAGAGTGCAGCCAGAGTAACCATATTCAATTGAATCATCCCGTTGAATTCTATCTGGGGCAAGTCCCGTAGTTTTCCCCAGGAAGCGAAACCGGCATTGTTGATGAGAATATCAATATCAACATTCTTTTGAGCAACCCAGTCCCTGACTCGCGTTGCTGCATCAGCAGCCGTCAGGTCCATAGACAGGTAGTCAGCCGTTACACCGTATTTTGTCTGAATCGCTTCGCAGTGGCTCTTCAACACGTCGCCGGAGCGGGCAATAAGGAGTACGTTGTGTTTGCGCGAAGCTAACTCGTGGGCCAAAGCCAAACCGATACCGCCGCTTGCGCCTGTGATCAGGGCAAACGCCATCTTACTTGTCGGTTATACCCTGGAAACGCTGGTATAACAGGGGCTTGCTGCTTTCATCGCGGGGCTGGTACTTTCCGGAAATGATGGGGATGTACATGACCCTTCGGCGGCTCTTCTCGCCAACGAAAGGCGATTGGGCCACACGGTGCCAGATACGTCCATCGTGTACAGTCAGGTCGCCAGGCTCAACGCTGAGTCCGATTTCTTTCTTGTCAGCCTTGTTGTTAAGGTAGTAAACCTTCCGAAACAGGAGTGTAGTAATGCCTTTGTTGTGCGTGCCTGGCAGAATTCTAAGACCGCCGTTTTCAGGAGATGATTGATCCAAATGAAGTCCAACATTCAGCATCGGCATGATCTTGTTGCCATAGAAGATGTCACGCAGCGCGTCTGTGTGCCATCCCAGTTGACTAAAGTTGCTGTTCTCCGTATTCACGTAATGGTTGAAAACCAAACCGTCTTTTTCATTGATCCCGATGCGGGAATCTGGCGCGCCGATGAATTCAAACAGGGCCTCCAGGCGGGGATCCTTAAGAAACGTTTCAAAAATGGAAGCAAAATGGTTGAGAAAGGCGAACCGCTGAACGATCCTCTTGCCATCGACGTCGGTACCAAACTTAATGGGAACGCCGTTCACCATTTTCCGACCTTCCTTGATCCACTCATCTTGTACCCGCTGCGATTCCTTCAGCATCTCTGCGACTGTCTCCTTACTTACAAAATTCTTGAAGTGAATGAATCCGTATGTATTAAAGAACTGCAGTTGTTCTTCGGTCAGTTTTGTTCCCAGCGTAAACCGGGGATAGGTGCCATTCACCATGTGTTTTTGCGTCGCTACCTCTTGCATTGTCCTTCTATCTGTTTAACTCGATTAATAACCCGCAATTTACGGAATTGTTAATACTTCCAGCCCTTACGGCGCCCAAAAATACGGTTTATTTTGTCAAGAAAGGGGTTTTTTCCTCGGGATTGTGTGAATGAACCGACGAACCCCCAGATATACGAAATAGGTGGCAATGGGGGCCACCAGCAGGTCGACGGTGTAGTGAACATGCTGCCAGGCGAGGAACAAGGCCATTAACACTGTCGCTGCAACCTTGACAAGGTACCACACCCGATTGCGCTCAATGTAAACGAGGATCATCATGGAGCTGACATGGCCGGAGAAAAACAGGTCCTTGGCAAACGCTTTTTCCGGATAGACCAAGGAAGCTGAGATGGGGTCGATCAGCAGGATCATATCAGCCGGGGGCTCCAGTGTAATGATATACATGGATATGGCCCGAAGGATATTGACAACACAGAAACTCATTAGCCCTGTGAGGAATACTTGCGCATTGCCAAAGTACATGGCTACGGTCTGCAGGAGGGCTACGGTGAGAATGAAGAATACCGCGTTTGACCAATCAATCGGTGTGAAGAAATTCAGGACCGGATCATTCAGTAATATGCCAACTTTAGGACCGATGATTTCCTGGTAATAATATGGCATGAAAAGTACCATCGAAAGGATGACCGCCATGCTGAAGGCGATCGCCAGGCGGCCTCGGGTACTACCAACACATTCACGCCAGGTCAAGTCCATGGTTTAGCTGGCAACAATAAGGTAGTAGTTCTTTTTCCCTTTCTGCACCAGCAGATAACGGTTGTGCAGCAGGGTATACTCTGGCTTTGCTGCGGCATCCTCAACGCGTACCTTGTTGATGCTCACGCCGCCTCCCTGAATCATTCGTCGTGCTTCTCCTTTTGCCGCGAAAATCTTGCCCTTCGTTGCTTCGGAGATCAGGTCGGTCACTGTAGGAGCCGAGGAAATTACCTCGCGGCTGACATGGACC
>CAYMPU010000159.1:0-25780 GCA_964392375.1 uncultured Ohtaekwangia sp.
ATCTTTATGGCAGCCTCAAGAAGGGATACATAAGTGTCGGCCACTTTCTTGATGTCGCGATAGAAGCCTTCGACGAGGTAGGGTGATGCAGGATGATTGGCATCCATCCGGCGAATGGCAATCTGGAGGATGTCGCCGCCCGAAAGAGAGTCGGAAACCACCAATGTGTTCAACAGGGTATTGGATCTTTCGAGCAGGAGTTCGTTGACATCCTGCTGAAGCAGCGTCGTGGCGGCGACCTCGTAGTTGATATACCCCACCATGCTGATAACCATCGTTTGGTCAATGAGGAGACCCGGGAAGTGAAAGTCAAATTCTCCCTGGAAGTTGGTCACCGTACCGAGCGGCTGCCCCTTCAGTCCGATGGATGCATACGCCAATGGCTCGCGCGTTTCCTTATCCAGGACCCGGCCGGACAAGGTGATCATCTGCCCAAAGGTGCTGGCAGCGGAAAAGAGGAAAGACAACGCAAGAAAGGCGAAACGCATCCCGGCTGGTTAATTGCAAAGCCTCCTAAAGTTACGTCTTTGAATGAACTCCTGCGCTGACCATTTGCCGACATAAACGACGTTTCATCTGTGTATTCGCCACTTCGGCTACTAAACCGTACTTATACCTAAATTTATACTGGAGTTTACATTTTATCTGAAGATCGTAGACACATCATGCGGTGGCTTGACAACATACCTAAAATCTGGAAACGGGCCTACCTGATGATATGCTTGTGGTATGCCGTCAATTTCGCCATCAGCACGTTTTTTGAATGGAAATTGCGCCGGCCATTCAGCTACGTCCTGTGGAACGGGCTCTACCTCTGGGAGGCCCTATGCATTCTTATACTCATGATCTTTTTGTACACCCATTGGCTCTTTCGCTTTCGCGCCGTAACACAAATCGTGGGGCACGCACTGGGCATCGTCACGTTCTTTTTTATCATGGGAACGCTGTCTTTCTATTTTACCGACTACATGGACGGGTTGGTCTATTTTGACAACTGGAAGGAATTCATGGTGGAGTTGCTCAACTGGGATGCGCTGCGATTTTACGATCAGTACATCATCACCGTCGGCATCTATTATGTAATCTCCTATTTCCAGGGGTTGCAGCGGGAGGAAAAGGAGAAGACAGAATTGATTCTGAAGAATACCGAAATGCAGATTTCTTTGCTCAAGTCACAGATCAACCCGCATTTTCTGTTCAATACCCTCAACTCCATATCCACGCTGATGCATTCCAGCAAAGAGCAGGCGCGGAGGGTCATTACGCAGCTGTCCGACATCTTCCGGTACGCTCTTGATTCGCATGCCGGGAAGATGGTCAAGCTCGCCCAGGAAGTGGATTTTATTGATAGTTATATCCGGATTCAACAGGTTCGTTTCGATGACCGCCTGAAATTTGTTAAGGAGATCGATCCCACATGTGCAGGGCTCAGCATTCCACCCATGATTCTCCAGCCACTGGTCGAAAACTCAGTGAAGTATGGCATAGCACCCAAAGAGGAAGGGGGCACCATTCACCTCATCATCCGTCATCAGAAAAATGGCGTCTATTTTGAGGTCAGAGACGACGGCCTGGGCATTCATGCGAAAAAAGTCATGGATGGAAGTTCGGGAGGCGTAGGAATGAAGAATACCGATATGCGCCTGAAGAGCTATTATGGGCCGACCGCTGGCCTTGTTGCCAAGGCATCAGCCACCGGGTATACAGTTTCCTTTACCATTCCGGTACTTGAATCCCTTGAATTGAGCGGATTGAAAACACAACCATTAGAAAACCAATTGCTATGAATACAACATGTTTGATTGTCGATGATGAGAAGTTGGCGCGCGAACTACTCCGGGAGTTTCTCGCAGGGTACCCTGAAATTGAAATCATCGGAGAGTGCGCAAAAGGGAATGAGGCCGTGGAGCAGATCAACAAACTGAAACCCGATATATTGTTTCTCGATGTGCAAATGCCGGGCATGAACGGCTTTGACGTGCTCGAAGAGATCGATCACGAGCCGTACGTCATTTTCACTACTGCCTATGATCAGTACGCCATCAAGGCGTTTGAGAAGAATGCAGTCGATTACCTCCTCAAGCCCCTCGATGAAGAGCGGTTTCGGTCTGCCGTGAACCGTGCGTTAAAGCGTAAGACGACGGAGCATGGAAGTGTAGAGGAATTATTGAGAACCTTCCGGGCTGACAACCGTAATTTTGAATCGCACATTTTTGTTCAGAAATCAGAGAAGCTGTTCAATCTTCCCGTTGAAGAAATTGTTTACCTCGAAGCATCCGGTGACTACACGATCATCACGACGCGTAATGATCAATTCGTCAGTTCTTCGGGCATCGGCAAGCTGGAGGAAATCATGGACCCCGACACGTTCATCCGCGTCCACCGCTCAACGATCATCAACATCAATTACCTCAAGGAGATCGAACGCCATTTCAATGGTGGGATGGTGGTGAAAATGCAAAGCGGGAAGAGCTTTCCGGTGAGCCGTACCTACGCACGACAAATTCGCAAGAAAGTAGTGTAGTTTAACGGGCGGGTGGAAACGGCAGAGTAACTGTAATGGACGATGCACGTTGCTTCCCGTTTTCAACGGATGGAGTCCAGGCAGGCCCGCTTTTGATAAGCCTGATCACTTCCTCGTCACAGCCATAGCCGAGGCCTTTTACAGTCACGAAGTCGGTCAACATGCCGTCAGGCAGAATAGTGAAGGCTATGGTGACCTTCCCGTTGACACCAGCGGCTTCTGCCTCTCGGGGCATCTGTTGATTGGTTTCGAGGTACTCGCGATACAAAGTCATCCCACCAACAGGTACGGCGGGAATGTTTTTGCTGCTTGCTTCTCCAGGCGAAAGAACGATGACCTCACTCCGTAGCTGGGATTTATCCTTTTTTGCAAGATCAGCACCTTGCGAAGCCATGGGGGCGGCCTGCTTCATTCGCGTTGGAGATTCCGAAACCTCTGCGCGCCGGGCTGCTTCTTCTTCCTTGAGTTCAGCGACCGGAATGGTCACCTCCGTTCTTGCCAGTTCTGTCGCTGCAGCTGTCGATTGAGGACGTACGCCAACCCCGGATTTGTCAGCATCATCGGTTGCTGCTGCGATGGTTGCAGTATCTCCTGCAGGCCCTCCTTGCTTCGAAGCAATTGCTTTTGATGCCTCTGCGGGCTGCAAAGTTTCGGATTTTGGTTTCGCGAGGGATAATAGCTCGGTGGTCGTATCGCGAGGCGGAGTAGCAACAGAATCCTTTTCTTGATTGGCTGCCAAACGTTCCGGTTCTGCGGAATTGTTTCTGAAGATCAACCATCCAGCAGTCACGATAATAATGATCCCGGCGGCAATCCGGAGTGTCATCGCCCAGTCAGCAGCTCTTGTTCCCTGAATCTTTCCCGACAAGTCCTTCACGTCAGCCGAATAGGTCTCCGCATCGATAGACTCTGCACCCTCCAGCGCCTCCGAGAGAAAGGGATCGTTCAATGCCCGCTTTTCGAAGGCATTGCGCTCCTTTTCAGTCATCTGATTATTTCGGTAGCGAATAATATCGTCGTTGTCTTCACGCATGTTGTTCCATACATAACTTCAGGTTTCTCTTTCCATTCTGAATAAAACTCTTCACCTGGTTGTGATCAAAGCCAGTGATGGCCGTGATCTCTTTATAACACTTGTCTTCGTAATAGAACAAGGTGACGCACTGCTGCTGGGGCCCGGCCAATCCCTTGAGGCACCTCTCCAATCGTTCATTCTCGCGTTCCAGGACCACGTCTTCTTCAGGATGTAACGATTGACCGTTTTCCATAAGGGTGGGCGTGATTTCTTCAAAGGCCTGTCCCTTTCTTGACCGAATAATCATCAGGCAATGGTTTCTGGCAAACACATGGAGCCAGCCACGAAAGTACGACACCTCGTGCCGAAGAAGGCTCGTGATCAGTTTTTCGTGAATTTCCATCACGGCGTCCTGGGCATCATCACGGTCTTGCAGGTATTTAAGGCAAACACCATAGACCAGCGAGGCGTAGCGCAGATACAATGTGCTCAGCCAGTCCAGCCGTTGGTCGGTACGGTAGAGCCGGATAAGCTCCTCATCGGATTTGTCGATATGGCTGTTCCGCAAAAACACCCCTCAAGTTAATTTTTTTGAAGTTCACCGCGAAGAGTTACACGGGAGAAAGGGAGAGAAGAACACAAATTTGGCTTATTCTCGTTAATTTTGCTGAATGGTCAAGATCAGCGGTGTCATCATTACCTACAACGAGGAAAAGAACATCGCCCGGTGTATCGATTCCCTGCTGCCGATAGCCGATGAGATCGTTGTCATCGATTCCTTCTCTAAAGACAAGACCAAGGATATCTGTCTTGCGAAAGGTATTCGCTTTGTCGAGCATCCCTTTCGCAGCCACATTGATCAGAAGAACTATGCGGTAACGCAGGCTCAGTATCCATACATACTTTCACTGGACGCTGACGAGTACCTCTCGGACGAATTGGTGCGCTCCATTCTGGCGGTCAAGAAAGACTGGCCTGCGGAAGCTTATCGGATGAATCGCCTTTCAAGCTACGGCAACAAATGGATCAAGCACGGCTCCTGGTACCCCGACCGGAAGATACGGCTGTGGAATAAATCCGTAGGCGTGTGGGGTGGTGAAAATCCTCACGACAAGGTTGTGCTGAAGCGTGGTACAAAGGTGATTCAGCTGGAAGGCGATATTTTGCATCGCGCCTACAAGGATTCCCGCGAGACGCTCGAAAAGATTCAGCGGTATTCTGACATTTTCGCAATGGAGAATGTGGGGAAGAAGTACAGCTCACTGCTAAAAATATTTACGCACACGCTGTTTGCTTTCAGCAAGAGTTACCTGATCAAACGTGGATTTCTCGATGGCTTTGAGGGACTGATGGTGGCGCGTGCCGAGGCCAACCACGCCTTCTATAAGTATGCCAAGCTCTTCGAAGCGAACAAGCGCTTTTCCATTGGTCGGAGAATCATCATCAGCCGAACCGATAACCTGGGTGATGTGATCCTCACCCTTCCACTCCTGGGCTACCTGAAAGCCATTATGCCCGAAGTGCGCATCTATTTCATTGGCAAACGATATACGCATGATGTCATCGACAAATGCATTCATGTTGACAAGTTTCTCGACCGTGAAGAGCTTCTGGCTGACCCGGAAAAACTCCGCGCGATTCAGGCCGACTCCATTCTTTTCATTTACCCGGACCGTCAACTCGCAAAGATTGCGAAGCAGGCAGGCATTCGCAGGAGGGTGGCCACTGCCCACCGCTGGTTCAACTGGCTGTACTGCAACTATCGCGTCGACTTTAGCCGTTTGCGTTCGCGTTCACACGAGAGTCAACTTAATTTCAAACTGCTTGCCCCTTTCAAGATTTTCTGGGATTTCGAATTGAAAGAGATGGCGGACTACTACGGTTTGGTGCCAACGTTGCATGATCACAGCGCTTACTTATCGTCAACCCATTTCAACCTCATCTTTCATCCCAAATCAAAAGGCAGCGCCCGCGAGTGGCACCTTGAAAATTTCTATGAACTGGCCCAGTCACTTCCCGTAGACCGCTACCGGGTCTTTGTCACCGGGCTGAAAGAAGAAGGCGAAGCTGTTCGCAGGGAGAAACCTGAATTGTTGGAGCTCGAGCATGTCACCGACATGACCGGTAAGTTGAGCCTTGATGAATTGATGTCGTTCATTAGTCAGGCCGATGGACTTGTTGCCTGCAGTACCGGTGTGCTGCATCTGGCAGCGGCTCTTGGAAAATATTCATTGGGACTATACTCGCCGATGAAACCTATTCACCCCGGACGCTGGATGCCCATTGGCAAACATGCGAGCTATATGGTCATCGACAGAAACTGCAGAGATTGCCGTCGCAGCAAGGAGTGCCATTGTGTTAACGAGATTACTCCGGTTCAGGTGAGACAACGCCTGGAGACGTTTTCTGTGGCAACGACAACCAGCCGGTATGCTGAATCCTGAAGCCACGCGGATTGTCATTGACAGTTCACCGTTGCGATACCTGAATACCGGCCTTGGGCAATTTGCATTTCATCTGCTCGAGGAACTGAGTGTGCTGCCCTTTCCGGAAGCCAAGCTTTGTGCTGTCGTTCATCCCCGGTATGCTCATCTCGTTCCACGAGGGATCGCCCTTGAGCCGGCTACGTGGTTGCGGCGTCATGCTTCTCACGTCGTGCAAAGGCATTTGTACCGTCCTTGCAAGGTGTGGCATATGACCACGGAGAACACACGACTTACGGGCGTGCCCAGAGGAGCATCTGTGGTATTGACCATTCATGGATTGCATTTTCTGGATGAATCACCCGGCGACGAGGCAAACCGCGAGCTGGCTGATGTTCAAAAACTTGTTGACAACGCATCCGTCATCACCGTGGTATCTGCATTCACGGCTGATCTTGTACGGAACCGTCTTGATGTGAAGAACAAGCCGGTTCAGGTTATTCCCAATGGCATTTCTCGCAAAGAAATTGCGCCGATCACGCCTCGTTGGGCACCAGAGGGAAAGTTTCTTTTTTCCATTGGCACATTCTTCGCTCGGAAGAATTTTCATGTGCTTATTCCGATGATGAAATTCCTTCCGGAGTACACGTTGATACTCGCCGGAGATACCGGACATGACTATGGAAACAAGGTTCGCGAATGGGTACACGCTGCGAATTTGCAGGATCGCATTCTCATGCCGGGTGAAGTTTCTGAGGGTGAAAAGCTATGGCTGTACAGCCAGGGAGAAGCCCTGGTTTTCCCGTCTGTTTCCGAGGGGTTTGGTATTCCGCTTATTGAAGCGTTTCAGTTGGGCAAGCCGGTATTCTGCGGACGTTACGGCAGCCTGCCTGAAATTGGCATGAACCACGCATGGTATTGGGAAAATTTCGAGCCTGAATCCATGGCAACTCAGGTGCGTGAGAAGCTACTCCTCGAGCCCACAGTAGACCGTTCGAGTCGTGTAAATTATGCCGCAGGATTTTCCTGGGCTGCTGCCGCGCGCGGGTACCAGAAAATTTACAGAAGTTTGTTATAGTCCAGTCGTTATAACCACTTATGAAAGTCGCCGGCTTTACCATCATCCGAAATGCTGTCAAGCTGGACTATCCCATTGTCGAGGCCATTCGCTCTATTCTTCCTTTGTGTGATGAAGTAGTCGTTGCGGTAGGCGCTTCCGATGACAATACACTTGACGTTGTACGTGCCATTCACCCGACAAAGATTCGCATCATTGAAACAGTTTGGGACGACACGCAGCGCGAGGGTGGGCGTGTGCTGGCGCTGGAGACAGACAAAGCTTTTGCTGCCGTCTCACCGGACGCGGACTGGTGCTTCTACATCCAGGCGGATGAAGTCCTTCATGAACAGTATCATGCCGCGGTTAAGGAGGCGATGGTAAAGTTTGTGAATGAGAAGGACGTCGACGGGTTGTTGTTTAATTATAGACACTTCTACGGTTCCTTTGATTACGTCGGCGCATCGTGGAAATGGTATCGCCGTGAGATTCGGATCATCCGCAACGATAAGAATATCTTTTCTTATCGTGATGCACAGGGCTTTCGCAAAATACCTAACCAGAAACTTCGGGTTCGCCTCATCGACGCCACCATCTATCACTATGGATGGGTGCGCGAACCGAAGGCAATGCGACGGAAGCAGGAGGCCTTCAGCCAACTGTACCACGATGATCAATGGATCAAAGACAATGTGCCCAAGGAAGAGGCATTTGACTACAGCCAGATTGACAACTTGGAGCGCTTTACCGGAACCCACCCGAAGGTCATGGAGGATCGCATCCATCGGCTAAATTGGTCATTTGATCACGATCTGTCGAAAAATACCCTGACGATCCGCGAGAAGCTCAAGCGGCTGGCTAGTCAACTCCTGGGATACCGTGTCGGTGAGTACAAAAACTACAAACTGCTGAAATAGTCCTTTCATCCTCTACCCTTTTGGCTATTTTTGGCCTTATGGAGGAGGGCGCACGCCAATCATACAGTGAATTTGAGAAGCAGGAGATATTCGATCGCGAATTTCTTCCGCATATTCACTCCATGTACAACTTTGGTTATCGCCTGACACTGGATCGGGATGACGCCAAAGACCTGGTGCAAGACACCTATTTCAAGGCATTCCGCTTCATAGAATCATTCCAAAAAGGAACTAACGCAAAGGCGTGGTTGTTCCGGATACTGAAAAACAGTTTCATCAACGAATACCGGAAGAAGACGAAGGAACCCGGTAAAGTTGACTATCAGGAAGTAGAGTCATATTATAATTCAGATGACGTCAACCGGCAGATCACACCGGATCTGCGGGTGGACTCCCTGAAGGATATGATTGGTGACGAGATCTCCAACGCTTTGAATGCGCTGGATGTGGATTTTCGGACGGTGATAATTCTATGTGACCTGGAAGGGTTCAAGTATGAAGAAATGGCCAAGATTCTTGATATACCCATTGGGACCGTTCGAAGTCGCCTTCATCGCGCCCGACAGTTACTGAAAGAAAAATTGAGTCAATATGCCAAATCCATGGGCTACAAAAACGCTTGATCTATGAGTGATTCTACCAATCCCTTTACCTCCCCGACAGGCAAGCGGGCTACCTGCATGGAGATGCTTCAGCTGATCCTGGATGGCGAGGTTACTGCCGAGCAGCGTGAGTACTTTAAAGCACACATGGATTTATGCATGCCGTGTTTCGAGAGTTATCGTGTGGACATGGCGATCAAGCAACTGGTCAAAGACCGATGCTGCGGTGGTGAAGCCCCGGGGGATCTCATCGTTCAGATCAAAGCTCAGATCATTCAAAAGAACGCATAATGGCGGGTAAGGCCCTGATTTTTTCCGCACCCTCCGGCTCCGGGAAAACGACCCTCGTCCGATACCTTCTCGATCACAACAAAACGTTGGGATTTTCGATCTCAGCATCAACCCGCGACCGACGCGGGCGCACAGAGGAGCATGGTAAAGATTACTATTTCTTGACCCCCGAGGAATTCAAGAAGAGAATTGATCAGCAAGAGTTTATCGAATGGGAGGAAGTTTATGCTGGCAATTTCTATGGAACCCTGAAGTCGGAAATTGAGCGCATCTGGCAAGAAGGCAAGGATGTTATTTTTGATGTCGATGTGAAGGGAGGAATCAACCTCAAGAAATATTTTGGCGACAAGGCACTGGCTATCTTTGTCAAAGTGCCATCCATGGAGGTACTTGAGCAGCGACTGAGAAATCGCAGTACAGAATCGGATGATAGTCTTTCACAAAGACTGTTTAAGGCTAAATTTGAAATGGCCTTTCAGGACAAGTTTGATGCAGTCCTCGTCAATGAGGACTTGAAGAAGTCCTGTCTGGAAGCGCAACGGATGTACGATGAATTCCGAAACCGGTAGACGGGCATTAACCTAGTTTCTTGGAAAGCTCACCACAAAAGATCGGATTATTTTTCGGCTCGTTTAACCCGATCCATATGGGGCATCTCATCATTGCCAACATCATGGCCGAGAACACCGATCTTCACAAGGTATGGTTTGTCGTTTCCCCCCAGAATCCCTTCAAGCCCTCCAAATCCTTGCTTCACGAGTTCGACCGGTATGATATGGTCAAGGCTGCCATAGCCGGGAATTATAAACTTGAAGTTACGGACGTTGAATTTCACTTACCCAGACCCAGCTATACCATCGATACACTTGCCGTTCTCTCAGAGAAACATCCCACTAAGAAGTTTGTTGTCATCGTTGGCCAAGACAACCTTACCAACTTTGAAAAGTGGAAGAACTATCAGCAAATCCTCGATTTTTATGGATTGTATGTTTATCCCAGGCCGGGTGTAACAGAATCGCCGGTTCTTCGTCATAGCCATGTGCAACTCGTGCCCGCCCCATTGCTGGACATTTCGGCTACCTACATCAGGCAATGTGTGCGTGAAGGGAAATCGGTTCGCTACCTTGTACCGGAGCCGGTGGAAGAACTCATCCGGATTCGCAACTTTTACAAGTAAATTGGTTTTTCCGGGCAACCACCATGATCATCTTTTCGTCTAGGAGAGCAATGAAGACAGTATTGTTCATCGTGGGGATGACCATCGTGTCGATTTCTGCCATCGGTGCCGGAATTCGTGGAATCATCAAGGGTGATGACGGCGCCCCACTGGCATTCGCAACGATTTACGTACGGCAGACAGAATCCGGGGCGGTAAGTGATCCCGATGGAAAGTATGAGATTACATTGTCACCGGGACAGTACGAACTCGTCTTCCATTACCTCGGCTTCGAAACACAGAGTCACATCGTTGAGATCGCAGACGGTTTTTCGGAGCTTAACGTAACCCTCAAGGCCCAGGTCATCCAGCTTCAGGCAGTAACGATCAAAGCGGGGAAGGAAGATCCGGCGTATACCATCATGCGCAAAGCCATCGCCAAGGCGAAGTATCATACGCAACAAATCGACAAGTACACCGCCAAAGTTTACATCAAAGGGAAAGGCCAATTGAAAGACTACCCCTGGCTCGCCAAGAAAGCACTCGAGAAGGAAGGCATTACCAAGGATCGCGTCTTTATTCAGGAATCGGTGAGCGAAATCACCTATACGAGGCCCAACAAGTTTGATGAAAAGGTGATTGCGGTATACACAAACGGGAATAGCCGTAACACGTCTCCCAATGAGTATGTTTTTGGCAGCTTGTATGAGCCTGAGATCGCAGAAACCGTTTCACCCCTTTCGCCCAAGGCATTCTCTTATTACCGATTTACCTATGAGGGCACCTTCAAGGACCGATCGTACTACATCAGCAAGATCAAAGTCACTCCACGCTCACGGGGCGACAATGTGTTTGATGGCACCATCTACATCGTCGAAGATTGGTGGAGTATTCACAGTGTGGATTTGAACGTGACGAAACTAGGCATCAAGTTTCACGTTAAGCAGATTTACAATCCAATTGAAGACAAGGCCTGGTTACCTGTGTCTCAACAGTTTCATATCGAGGGCAAGATTTTTGGATTTGAATTTGTCGCTGAATACCTCGCTACCGTCAAAGACTATAGGATTACTCTTAATCCGGCATTGCCGCTGGAAATGACGGTGATTGATGAAACCGTGCAAAAAGAGCAGGCCAAGGAAGTTGAGAAAAAGTACAGCAAAAAAGGACAGCAACTTCAAGAGCGCCTGGAATCTGGCAAAGAAGTCACGCGAAAGGAACTCAACCAGATGGTGAAGGAATATGAAAAATCGGAGCGCAAGGAGTTGAAGGAACCGGAAGTGATTGAAGAAACCACCTTCAAGGTAGATTCTCTCGCCTACAAGCAGGACTCGATATTCTGGGCCGAAATGAGGCCGGTGCAACTGACCAAAGAGGAAGTGCGGGGATACGTTGTGAATGACAGTATTTCCGAGGTTCAGAAACGCCGGCAGGAAGGTGATTCATTAAAGCCATCGAAGAGCAAGGGATTTCAACCCTGGGATGTTCTGATTGGCGATACCTACAGGTTGGGTAAGACCACTGACTTTCAGATTCACATGCCGTTTGGTGGCTTCAACACTGTAGAAGGCTGGAATTTGTTTTACCGGATGAGCCTCATCAAGCGTTGGGTTAAGCGTGATTCGCTCAAGCCTGACAGTCCTCCAAGAACGTCGAGGCTCCAAATAAGTCCGATCTTCCGTTATGCCTTTTCCCGTGATGTATTGTCAGGAATTTTGCGCGTCGATTTTCGGAACAGGGGTCATCGGTTTACGCTTGAGGGTGGGAGGTATGTGCATCAGTACAACAGTGACGAACCTATTCATCATTTTGTCAACACGCTTACAACGCTCTTCCTCGAAGACAACCTCATGAAACTTTATGAGCGTCAATATGTCGACTTCAAATGGCGTGATCGGATCAGCCAGTATGTGACGGCGTACACCCAATGGACCTGGTCGAGGCGAACGGAGCTTGCGAACACCAGCGATATCACCTGGGTTGATTATAAAGAAAAGGAGTATACCCCTAATGCGCCCTATAGCCAAGAGCTAGGCCCCACGAGTTTCCAGCCCAACAATGCCTTTGTTGGTGTCATCGGCATCGAAGCGCGACCCTGGCAAAAATTCAGAATCCGCAATGGCAATCGCCAGCGGGTGAGCAACTCCTCTCCCTTACTAACTGCCGAGTACCGACGTGGTTTTGGCGCACTGAACAGTGATGTGTCGTTTGAGATGCTTGAACTGGGCGTACGACAGCAAGTGAAATTCGGCATCCGCGGTACGCTTGATGTGCTGGTCAAAGGGGGAACATTCTTCAGCGGTCAGAGGATGTTCTTTATGGATTACAAACACTTCCTGGGTAATAAGACACCCTTTGTTACCACAGATCCTGTAGGTAGCTACCGCTTGCTGGATTACTATGCCTTCAGTACCCATGACAAGTACCTTACGGCGAATGTTCACTATCACTTGCGCAAGTTCCTCATCACCCGCATTACGTATGTGCGTCTGGCGGGTATAACCGAGAATATTTTTGTCAACTATCTCGCCACCCCGACTTCCAACAACTATACAGAATTGGGCTACGGTCTGGACGGCATCCTCCGTGTTTTTCGTCTGGAGTTCGCGGCTTCCTTCCAGCAAGGAACTTATCTTGCTTCAGGCTTCCGCATCGGCATCGCCTCCAACATCGGTGTCAACTTCGACGACTAGGGCAATCATAGCTATCTAGTGTTACCTTTGCGGGTCAATAGGCCCGTGCATGCAGCTTTCGCTCCAGGACTTCTTAAGGCTACGCAAGCAACTCCCTGTGGTCGATGTTCGATCGGAGGGTGAGTATGCCGCTGGGCATATTCGAGGTACTTCCAATATTCCATTGCTGAACAATGAAGAGCGCGTAATCGTAGGCACTATCTATAAGCAACGTGGACAGTTGGAAGCCATTCACGAGGGGTTTAGATTGGTAGGGCCTCGCCTTCTGAGTATGGTCACGGAGGCGGAAGCATTGTCGGGCGGAAAAGAAATGATTGTTCACTGCTGGCGCGGGGGTATGCGGTCAGCCAATTTTTCGAAATTCATTGGAATGGCCGGCGTGAAATCCAGTGTTCTGGATGGAGGCTACAAAGCCTACCGACAGGCAGCGATTCAGGCGTTCCGTGAGCCGCTGAAGATGATTACGGTTACCGGATGCACAGGCAGCGGAAAGAGTGACGTGCTTCGCGAACTGGCGCGGCAAGGCGAACAGGTTGTCGACCTGGAAGCCCTGGCCCACCATAAGGGTTCAGCCTTCGGCGGACTTCTTCAACTCCCGCAACCAACAACGGAACAGTTTCAGAATGATTTGTATGAGCAACTGTTAACCCTCGACCATAGCCGCAGGGTGTGGGTGGAGGATGAATCCATTGCTATCGGGAAGATCTTTTTGCCCAGCGAATTTTGGGCACAGCTTCATGGGAGCCCGTTGGTTCGCATGGAAGTGCCCAAGGATGTCCGGGTGGCGAGATTGGTCGATGAGTACGGTCCAGCAGACCGGGAGGAGTTTCTTGCGATTATGGCGAAGATTTCAAAGAAACTTGGAGGTCAGAACTTCCTGGAAGCAAAGGAAAAGCTTCTTGCGAATGACATGACTTCAGTGATTGATATCCTGTTGACCTATTACGATAAAGCCTACGTGAGAAGCATGGATAAGAGGCCACAACAGCTGAAGCTCGCTGCATCGTGGGATGGAAGAGATCTGAGCGGTTTTGTCAATGACCTGATTAAAAACACATGAGCGACATAAAACTCACACAATTTTCTCACGGTGCAGGATGCGGCTGCAAGATTTCTCCAGCTGTACTGGACACTATTCTTCATTCCGATGTAGCCCGACAGGTATTCCCGAAACTACTGGTTGGCAATGAAACAAAGGATGATGCAGCCGTGTATGACCTGGACGGAAGCACCTGCCTGATCAGCACAACAGATTTCTTCATGCCCATCGTCGATGATGCGTTTGACTTTGGGACGATAGCTTCCGTCAATGCAATCAGCGATGTGTATGCTATGGGGGGGAAGCCGTTGCTAGCCGTTGCTATTCTAGGCTGGCCAGTTGAAAAGTTGCCTCCCGCCCTGGCTCAGAAGGTGCTTGATGGAAGCCGTGCGGTCTGCACCAAGGCAGGAATCCCTCTCGCTGGTGGTCACAGTATTGATAGCCCAGAACCCATTTTTGGGCTAGCCGTGACCGGCATGGTGAAGAAAGAAAACATCAAGCGAAACGCAGGAGCATTGGCAGGCGACAGGTTGTACCTCACAAAACCCATTGGCCTCGGCATTATTACCACGGCGCAAAAACGTGGGCTGGCTGCGCCGGGTGATCTTGCGGAAGCTGTGCGAATCATGTCGATGCTGAATACCGCGGGTGAACGGTTCGGATCATTACCGGGAGTCACGGCGATGACAGACATTACGGGTTTTGGTTTGCTTGGCCACCTCGTGGAGGTGTGTGAAGGGAGTGGCTTGTCGGCTGAGCTGGACTACGCGAAGGTTCCGTTGATCAACAATCTCAAGGAGTATACCAGCAAGATGATCTATCCTGACAATACGATGAGGAACTGGAGCAGTTACCAGTCCAAGGTAGATACGATCGGGAGTGAGTCGTTGTTGACGTTGTGCGATCCGCAGACAAGTGGCGGATTGCTGGTTTGTGTGAAGGATGGGGAGGCAGATACGTTTGAAGCAATGCTTCAGTCAGAAGGACTCCCGGTGCACAACATCGGTAGGATGATTCCAAAATCGGAAAAGGTCGTTTACGTCCGCGAGTAGCTAAGCTGATCTAGGCTTCTTCCGGGATCACAAACCTCATAACCCCATACATCAGGGTTACAGGCACCACGGCGGTGATCAGGCAGATCAAGACAATGCCAATGCGCACCAGTGAGGGATCGAGTTTGAAGTAGTCGGCAATGCCACCGCAAACACCGGCAAGCATGCGGTCTTTCTTTGAGCGTGTCAGGCGTTTTTCATTCATGACTAAAGATCGGTTCGTTTCGATTCCGCAATCTCCATGATGAGGTCAGGGCCGTACATCATGGATGGTGTTTGGTAGCCAACCTTGAACTGATTACCAATAATCTTCTCCGCAATAAGCACGGCAGTCATGGCCGTAAGCGTGTACCCGCTCGCCGTTACAAGCCTCGAGGTACGTTCTTCACCCGAAGCATTCCAGACTTTTCCCCACAAAAAACTCTTCCCATTCTGACGGCGTTCTTCGCTTGGGCCGGGAGGACGCTTGTCAATTTGCTTCATCATGTAATTCTTCACTGCCGGCAAGCGCAGAAGCCAACCAATATAATTGCTCATCCGGGCATTGCGGATCATGGAATCCGTTGCGCCCATATAGACTTCAATGTTGGGAATGCCGGTACTTCGCCAGGCCGTCGATATATCGCCCCACGGTATGCACAAGGCGTTGATGCGAAATGCGCCAAAATCAATGTTCATGACGTTTTTGCCAAGTGGTACAGGGGTCAACTTGCCTTCCTTGCGGACCAGGCCGTCGTATCCCAATCCTTCCACCGATGATTTTTTTGTACCCCTCGACAGGCCGGGTGATGTTGATGCGAAAGCAAGCTGGAGATGGGTTGCGGAAGGAAGGCGTGACTTGAGATGTGCGGCCAGACAATCCGAGGGGACAACGTCAAACCCTGTACCGGGCATGATCATGATCCCTGCATCTTTCGCCTGCTGATCCATGCTGGCCATCATTTCGAAAACCTGGTATTCACCCGTGATATCCGTGTAGTGTGTTTGTGTTGCGAGGCAGGCTTCGGCCATTGTTTTCGCTGTATGCTTGAAGGGACCGCCGCAATGAATGACGAGGTTTGCTGGTGTAAGCAGTTTCTTCAATCCTTCCAGGTCTCCGCTGTCAACGACTGTGCAGGGATAGCCTGAGACTTTGCTTTGTTTGGACAAGGCCTCGGCATTGCGGCCGGCAAGCATTACCTGCAGGTTCTTTTTGCGACACACGTCAACAATCAGCGTGCCGGTATACCCGTAGGATCCGTAGACGACAATCAGGGATGAGTTTTTCAAGAGGTCTATTTAATGCGTTCGACCTTCGTCACAAAGGTATTGGTATCGCCACGCCAGGGGAATCGCATGTATCTTTTTTTGAAGTACAGGTTTACCCGCTCTCCACTAAGGGATACCTGTTGCAGTTCCGTGATCACTGCAGTCTCGTGGCCCTCGACGGAAAAGTCAAAAGTTTCTGCAATGGGACTGGCGCCTTTGAGTGCGCCGAAGGTTTCCAGGCTGAGTTTCCCCTCAAAGGTTTTGAAGATAATTCCCTTCTCACTGACGCGTACCACCTTGCCGGCCATGACACCTTCTTCATAGGTTGCCCAATACATGAACGAGAAAGCAGCCATCCCGAGAATGAGTAGAATAAGGATGAATTTCTTCATGAAGCTTTTCGTTTTACGGGAGACTTTCTGACCAAGGGTTTCTTCATTCATGGGATGCGTGGCTAGACGGTCATGATTTCGACTTCCTTTTTCTTCATCAATGCTTCAATCTTGGTACTGAATTCGTCGGTTAGCTTCTGAACATCTTCTTCGGCGGTCTTGAGGTCATCCTCCGGGGCGCCTTTGATTTTCTTAAGACTTTCGTTGGTCTCTTTGCGGACACTGCGGATGCTTACTTTACCCTGTTCACATTCCTGGTGCACCTGCTTGACCAATTGCTTGCGTCGCTCTTCGGTGAGCATGGGAATATTGATGATTACCTGATGACCGTCGTTTTGAGGAGTCAGCCCCAGATTGGCAGCCATGATTGATTTTTCTATTTCCTGGATAAGGCTCTTCTCCCACGGCTTGATAAACAAGGTGCGGGCATCGGGTGAGGTAATCGATGAGACCTGATGCAACGGGCTCATGGCCCCATAATAAGACACCTGGATACCATCCAGCATGGATGGGTTGGCTTTTCCCGCCCTGATCTTCGTTAATTCATGGCCTACGTGCGAAAGGACTTTGGACATCTGTTCGCGCGCATCATCGAGGTAAAGTGTGATTTCTTCCATACAGCTAAATTAATACATCCAACAAACAGTATCCGAAGAATCAGCTTATGAGTGTGCCAGCTTCTTCTCCCTGGGTTACCCGTTTCAGATTGCCGGGTTTGTTCATATCAAAAACAATGATCGGAAGCTTGTTCTCCATACACAGCGTAAATGCCGTCATGTCCATGATGTTGAGATTCTTTTCATAAGCCTCCTGAAACGAGAGGGTTGTGTACCGGGTGGCTTCCGGATATTTCTCCGGGTCTTTGGTGTACACGCCATCCACCCGGGTGCCTTTCAACACAACGTCAGCCTGTATCTCGATTGCCCTCAGGCTTGCCGTGGAGTCCGTGGTAAAATAGGGATTGCCAATGCCTGCTCCGAAAATGACAATACGCCCCTTCTCCAGATGTCGGATAGCCCGGCGACGAATAAAGGGTTCACACACCTGCTCCATTTTGATGCCAGCCATAAGACGTGTGTATAGCCCATGGCGTTCCAGGGCGCTTTGCAGGGCCATGGCATTAATTACCGTACCCAGCATGCCCATATAGTCGCCCTGCACACGGTCGATGCCGAGTGCTTCGGCCTGACCTCCGCGAAAGATGTTGCCCCCGCCAATCACAATAGCCAATTGAACTCCTAATTCGTGTACCGCCTTGATTTCCATGGAATACTGCTCAAGTACCTCCGGGTCAAGACTGGTGGTTTTGGACTTACCCATCAGGGCTTCACCGCTTAACTTCAGGAGGATTCGTTTGTATTTCATGGAGAGTTGCGTCTAGGGGCATACAAATATGTTCAGGATTTTTCTCAATGAAAAACGGAAGCGGGATGGTTGGTCGACCCACAGACCTGTCTGGCAAATAGTGACTATCTTTACCGTCTAACTTCAGACATTATGGTAGAGGTAACATCCGCGCAAGAAGCCATCCGGTTGGAGGAAAAGTACGGCGCACACAACTATCATCCGCTTCCGGTTGTGCTATCCAGGGGTGAAGGCGTATTCCTATGGGATGTGGAAGGCAAGCGCTATTATGACTTTCTGTCGGCCTATAGCGCCGTCAATCAAGGTCATTGTCATCCACGTATTATCCGCGCACTGACCGAGCAGGCCAAAGACCTCACGCTGACTTCGCGCGCATTCTATAATGACAAACTCGGTCTTGCTGAAAAATACATTTGCGAAACTTTTCGGTATGATAAAGCGCTATTCATGAACAGTGGCGCGGAGGCCAATGAGACAGCAATCAAACTGGCACGCAAGTGGGGCTACACAAAAAAGGGTATTCCTGAGAATAAGGCGATTATCGTTGCCGCAAAGAAAAACTTTCATGGTCGTACAACCACGATCATTTCAGCGTCCACAGATCCCACGGCTCGCGAAGGCTTTGGCCCATTCATGCCGGGCTTTGAAATTGTTGACTACGACCGTGTTGATGCCCTCGAAAAAGCGTGCGCCAATCCTCATGTCTGTGCGCTTTGGCTGGAACCCATTCAGGGTGAGGCAGGTGTGTTTGTTCCTCACGAAGGCTATCTGAAAGAGGCCGAGAGAATCTGCCGCAAGTATAATGTGTTGCTGCTCATGGATGAAATCCAGACGGGCATAGCGCGTACCGGTAAGATGCTGGCAGCGGATCATGAAGGTGTTCGTGCCGATGTACTGATTTTAGGAAAGGCACTGAGCGGGGGAGTACTTCCGGTGTCCTGCGTGCTTGCGGATGATGATGTCATGCTGGTGATTAAACCGGGTGAGCACGGTTCAACGTTTGGTGGCAACCCATTGGCGGCCGCAGTCTGCATGGAAGCCCTGCAGGTTGTCAAGGATGAGCACCTGGCCGATCGTGCGGAAAAGTTAGGGATACTGTTCCGCTCCAGAATGAACAAGCTGAAGGAAAAAACAGACAAGATATCCCTTGTGCGGGGCAAGGGTCTCTTGAATGCTATTGTTATCAATGATGCTCCCGATAGTGATACGGCATGGAACCTCTGCTTAAAATTTGCAGCGAACGGGTTGCTGGCGAAACCCACACACGGCAACATTATCCGGCTGGCCCCACCGCTCGTGATCACCGAAGAGCAGATGCACGAATGCTGCGATATTATTGAACGATCACTCCTTGGGTAATCGGATGTGGTGAATGTGGTTTGTAGCGTAGGCGAAACTAAGGCTAAAGAAGGTCAAGCCGGTGAGAACAATGGGTGTCAGAAACGAAAAGAGCAGCATCACCACAAACGTTGACCCGAAGACCAGCAGGCAGATTGATGTCAGACCTTTCCAGATTTGAGCAGACAGATTCTTTTGAAGAAGGTAGAGTAGCGTCATCCCACCGAAGAAATAGAGGAAGGAAAAGCAGGCGCTAAAGGCAAGAAGAATGTGCCCTTGCGTAGGATGAAAGTACGGCCCAAGGTCTGGACGTGCCGTAGCCAGCAGATCATTCAACTGGGCAGTTTCCGAGGGCGGGCTTCTGAAGAAACTGATCGCGTGAGTCGCCGCAGTGATGATCTGAAGAACGGCAGACGTTCGTAGCCAAAAAAGATAGCGGGTGGCCATTTGTTTTTCGGTTATTCGAATCTAAGAAAAACAATGGGAAAAATGAATATTTCAAAAGCCGGTTTAAGGAGAGGAATTTAGGTTTCGGACCCCCGCCGCCCAGTAAAGGGTAGCCTTCATTTTTTCATAGTCGGCCTGGAGCTTCAAAAGCTTTGTCTGTGATTGAATCAACTTTTCCTGCTGTACGCTGATCTTGAATAAATCACTTTCTCCCAATTCCAGATTGGTCAACTCGGCCCGAAGCAAAAGCTCATAGTTTTCCACCATGGCGTTTTGCTGACTGAGTATCACGTGCGTATTGGTGAGCTGATTAAATACTTGTTGTACCTGGTTGAGGATGTCACGCTCTGATTGTGTCCGTTCGAGCTGGGTACTGCGGATCTTGATGTTGGTTTGTCCAAGTTTTGCCCGTTCCTTGCGAAGGAGGATAGGAATCGAGAAATCGACGCCAAACTTGTAGTCAGATCCAAAGGCAAAGGATTGAAATCGTCCGTCAGGGCCTATGGGCTGGTTGACAAAACCGTAGTTGAGGTCCAAACGTGGCTTGAGGTACTCGACGGCGAGTTTGCGCTCGACATCAAGCTGGTTCAACTTGATGTTGAGCTTCTGAAGATCAGGATGATTTTGCTGAGCCAGCACTTTCAGCTCATTCAATGTTTGGGTACTTAGGATATCTTCCTCTCCAGGAACACGGACGGGGGCTGTGGAAGGGCTGAGGAGTACGGGTTGTTCATTTGCATCCCAGAGATAGTTGGATATCCGGATGCTCTGGTTGAGAAATTCCAAGTAGGCCTCTTGGCGCTCGATAAGCCGTTGCTGTAATGTGATCCGCGCTTGCACCGTATCAATAGCTGAGGCCTCACCAAGACTGGCATTAATATGTACCCTTCGATTAATCTCACTGGCAATTATCGTGCTATTGGTAAGCAGCCGATAGCTATAGTAGGCATAATACCATTGCCAGTATTCTTTTGCAGCCTCGAGCAATATTTTGTTGATGAGTTTGATTTGCTCAGCCTCTGCAAGTTCGGTGAACAATTTTGCCTGTTGCACAGCAGCCCGACGTTCATCCGTCAGTAGCCCACGCCCAACGGGTAGCCGAACACTGGTTACAAGTTGCCGGTAATTGTCCGTTGCCGGGATGCTAGATTCTGGATTAATATAGGCTCCTTCATTCTGTTCAAAGCCTATCTTTGGATCGACAGGGAACCAAACCGGAATGGTGAATGAAGCCATCCATTTTTCGTAGTAATCCTTGTCAGCAAAATCCTTGGTGTTGTAGGATGCTTCCAGTTTTGGATCGAAGGCGCCTCGGGCAAGGCGAACTTCCTGGCGGGCTGTTTCACGGAGCAGTCGGGATTGCTTCACCAGCGGGTGGTACTCCAGCAGCGTCGCATAGAAATTCTCAATGGAAAAGCCTTTCACCGAGTCCGGGAGTACAAACAACGAGTCCGTCGAAGACTGCCCAAACCCTATCTGGTGCAGACACAAAAATTTCAGCAACAAGAGAAACCGGATTTGTTTCATCACTTTGTTGAAATGGCCTCCTCGTTGGCCTTGGTCTCTTTCTTAATACCCGGGGCAGGCGTGCTTTCCTTCGGTTCTTCATACAAACTTGGAGGGAATCCATTCAGCTGCCGCCACAGTTCATACCATACCGGAACGCTATCCAACATTACCCAACCCATAGTGCCGCTCCCGATGCGTAGCTGTTTTGGCCAGGCGGTATCGGAGGAATCTGGGGTAACAAGAATGCGAAACTCTCCGGGGTGTGTATTGACGTAATCAATGACACGTACTGTGCCCCCGAATGTTCCTACGGAAATGCTCGGCCATCCGGAAAACTGCAAAGCGGGGAATCCGTCAAATTCGATACGCACCTTGCGGCCGATACTGAGGAGTGGGACGTCCATGGCCTTTACGTACATCTCAACGGCGACATCGTTGCTTTGCGGCATGATCGTGCACAAGGGGTCGCCTTCCTTGATGGTCTGCCCAATGCCAGCCTGAGTAGCTTTAATCACAAATCCGGATTGTGGAGCAAGAATGAAGTATTGCTGGCTGCGGATTTCCATGTTGACATACTCATTACGCAGCTTGGAGAGTTCACCTTGGGTTTCAAACTGTTCCGATAATGTACTATTGAGCTCAGACTCGGCCTTATTGATCTTATCCAGGTATTCTGATTGAACACGCTGGACTTCAATTTCAGCGTTCTTGAAATCGGCTTCGCTTCCCTGGTACTTGTATTCTATGTCCTGAAACTTCGTCAGGGGGATGTTGCCAGCCTCAAAAAGTTTTTTGTTGCGCTCGTACTGATTACGCGCGTTGTTGTAGCGCACACGTTCCCCCTCCAGTTTGGCCTTTGATTGCTGAATCTTGCCGTCCATGGCATCCTCCAACGACTGAATTTGTCGCTGCAGGGCCAGTGATTTCTGATTCTTTGAAAGGAGACTTTGTTCTTTGGATTGAATGATCTCCTTAAGCCGCTTCAGCATCTGAGGGTCAAAGTATTTTTCCTTGATCTCACTGAGTATGGCAATTGTATCACCGGCAGCAACAAACTGGCCTTCATTGATTTTCCACTGCTGGATCCTCCCGGCAATCGCCGTTTCGATGGTTTGAGGTCTATTGCCTGGTGAAAGCGCTGTTACCTTGCCCTTGCCATGAATGTTCTGTTGCCAGGGAAAAAACAGAATGCCCAATAGAATCAACCCAAGGACCATCAGGATCCGAGCCAACCGTTTACCCCCACTGGGTGTCTGCAAAGTACGAAGCGAGTACAAGGCATCTGGAGGCAATCCTTTTTCTATCGATTCAGGAGATATCTTCAGCATGGTCAGTCAATGAAGGTTTTGATCAAATCGTTTTTCATCAACTCAGCGAAAGGTCCTTCCGATTGGATGCGCCCTTTATCAATGACCACTACCCGGTCACAGGCGGCCATGATCATCGGATCGTTGGAAACGGCGACTAGCGTCCAGGGATTTACGGGATCCGTAATGGTTTGAATGAGGGCCAGTTTTTCTGACCGCGGAAGTCCGATAAAGAAATCATTCAGCACCATCAGTTTTGGCTGTTTGGCGATACAGCGGCTCAGGATTAGTTTTTGAATTACCGTATCGGAAAAACCTTTGCCACCGCTGAGCACATGGGTGTTTAGCCCATCGGGAAGAGCGTTAACGGTTTCCGAAAGCCCAACACGTTCAAGTGCCATAAGTACCCGTTCCGCTGAAGTGTGGTAGTTACCAACGGAGAGATTTTCAAAGATGGTGCCGTCAAAGAGGTCTTCTGCGCTTATATTCTTGGCAATCTTTTCCCGAAGATGTGTAAGATCCACGTCGCGCAGCGAGTAGCCATCCAGGGTAACCGATCCATTGAAATTTGTATAGAAACCTGTTAGGATGCTGGTGAGTACTGTTTTTCCGCTACCGCCGGGGCCAGAGAAGCAAACGCGCTCTCCCGGTGCAATGGAGAGATTCACATGGTGCAGCCGGAAGGCGCCATCGGGGAAAGCATAGGAGAGATCGCGCACTTCAATAGCGAATCCCTTTTCATTGCGTGGCGTGATATCCAATCCGCCCGAACGTTCAATGGGCAGGTCGGTCACGTGGGCTATTTTGTCCACAGCCGTTAACAGGTCGTACACGACGTCCATGTACATGATAATTTTTTCAACAGAATTGATGATAAGAATAATCACTATTTCAGAAGCCACGAGCTGACCCAGTGTGATTTCACGGGCCACGACAAGCATCGTACCCGCCACGAGGAGTCCGCCAACAACCGCTGCTTTAAAGATTACGATGAATGAGAATTGTGTCAGCAGCGTGTTGAAATGAATGGTGCGGTGCTTCAAGTACCCATTTACATTATAGTCAGTTTTGCGCACGGGCAGATCGGTCGTTCCTCCCAGCTTAAAGGATTGGATGGCCCTGGCTAATTCTTCGAGCCAATGGGCGACGTTGTATTTATACTTCGACTCGTTGATGGATGACCGCAGTCCGCGCGGACCCGTTGTATAGAATATGATGGCCAGTGCAGAAATGAGCAACAGGCCAAACAGAATGAAGAATGGATGATATAGTGAAATGAGCAAAAGACCAAAGATGATCTGGATTACGGCTGATGAAAGATCAATCAACAATTTTGGCAGGCCTTTCTGTACGGTCATCACATCGAAGAAGCGGTTGATGAGTTCTGGTGCGTATTTCTCATGGAGTGCTTCCATGCGGAGCCGGGGTATACGATAAGCAAATTCAAGAGCAGCCTTGGTAAAAACACGCCGCTGTAAATAGTCCACCATACTGATCTGCACAATTTGCAGGCCGCCGGCGATGAGCACGCCAAGGATAACAAGTCCGATCATCAGATATACGGAGCTGAAGAAGACGCCACCTGAAATCAGTTCCACGGTAGTCTGTATTCCTAAGGGCAGGGCAAGACTTACAAAACCCACGAGTAACGCATAGAACAGGATATACAGGATTTCTTTGCGTTCCGTGTTAAGCAACCGAATCAGCCGTTGTACTGGGCTTAGGATCGTATCATCGTCCGCTGTCGAGCTCACAGGGCTGTCATAAATAACGGATGTAAGACAGATGACCGCGCCCTGGCTATTCCTAACCAAAGAGTCCAAAACTGCCTCGCTCCAGGGCAAATGCGAGTGTACATCCGCTTCCATCCGGATCGCTTCGGGGTCCCCTTTGCGGGGAAGCCAAAGGAGTGGAGAAAGTGATGCCCCATTCCTCGAAAATGTTACCACTGGGCTTTTTTGCTCGATAAGGAATTTTTCCAGGGCCTCTGCCGGGATCACATTTTTCAGAAAAATAATGCGGAAGAGGTTACCGGCCTCAATCAAGTCTCTCTCAAAGTCAGGAAGCTCAGAATCAGAATAGATGCGTGTGTTCATCTCCACAGGCCGGAGGTCATGGAGGTCTAATGCGTGATTTTGGGATAACCCAATCTCCCGGATAATTCGAACAATGGAAAAATTGTTAAGCATAACTATTTTCGTAATACACCAAACACAATGGATTCAACAAACCTCTTTAGCTGTACATGCTGTTCCATCAGCGGCAAATGCCGGTCGATACTCGATAGCGTTGGTAAGTGCTGAATGAAGAACATCTGCTCGTTGGCTGCAAGAAGTATGGTTGAAACAAGCGAGTTGGGGTATTCGTATTGAGGATCAATTTCCCGAATGTATCCAGAAATCTTGTTGGTCAGGCCTTTAAATCCACCAAAGAGTCCTGCCTGGTTATCGTTGTCAACCCATTTGGTGAGATAGGTTTTTTCAAGTTCGTTCACAACGATCCGGTGCAGTGACTCCTCATTAATATTCTCGAACGATGGGTCTACTTTTTTCTCCTCCGTGATCACCCGAATCGCTGCGCGAAGCTTTTCTTCCGCCGTAGTCAAGTTGCCTGTCGCCAGATCAAGCCGGTAGTCCAGCCAGCTCCAGTACCATGCCGTGAGGTAGTGCAACAGACGGTGTTTATTTTCAAAGTATCGGTAAATCGATGGTTCGGTGGAATTGACCTCATTTGCCAGTTTTTTGAACGTAAAGTGCTCAAAACCCATGGAATCGATCATTTCAATACTCTTCCTGATGATTTTCTGCCCAAGAAGGGTGGATTGGGGATCCCTGACGTATAGCTTTTCGTTCAATTTGAAAGTAAGTTGGCTCATGATGTTATTATTGCTCTCAAAGATAGTAGTAATACTATCATAACGCAATATGAGTTTAAAAGTTTTACTTACTCAAGTAAAAAAAAACCTTATAGGACTTCTTGGGAGAGTATAAAGAGGCCGGTAATGAGGATCAGCCACCCAAAAGCCTGCCTGAGTTTCTGGCCATCGATATTCCTTGAGGCCCTATTTCCTATAAAAATTCCCACTACGGCGAGGCCGGCAATGGTGATCAGAAAAGGCCAATCCATTGGATAATTCAGAACGTCACCTAGGAATCCTATCAGTGAGTTAACCGCAATAATTAGCAAGGAGGTTCCGGCAGCTGTTTTAAAAGAGAGGCCGGCGAGAAAAACCAGGGCAGGGATAATCAGAAATCCACCCCCGGCGCCCACAAGTCCGGTGAGGAACCCAACCCATGTCCCCTGCACAATGATCTGGAATGTCTTGGATTCTTTTGGGCGCTCTGCATGGTCCGTTGCCTTTCGAATCATGGGTAGGGCAGCAAAGAGCATCAGGACAGCTAATTG
>CAYMPU010000160.1:0-7049 GCA_964392375.1 uncultured Ohtaekwangia sp.
TACGGTTCGACCAGCGACCCGACGACTACGATGAAGGATCAATTGCAGATTGCTTCCGAGGAATTTGAAGTTGCCCTCAACGAGTTAAAAGCTGTGGTGAATACCGACGTGAAGGCGCTGGAGCAGAAGCTCGAGGCAGCGGGAGCGCCGTATACGCCGGGGAGGGTGCCGGAGATTAGACGCTAAGAGGTTAATGAAGACCCCGGTCAGTAATCTGGCCGGGGTCTTTTCTTTGTGCCCGCCGGGGTCAAGATCAACGGATGCAATGATGTAGATATAGTGATATCAAAAGACGTTTCATGCCATGACTAATTACATTTCCAGAATAGGTGCTGTGTTCATCACCGTATGCTGTGCCATTCATTCAGGTTCAGCCCAGTCTGATATTCCATCATCCATTCTTGTTCCGTCCAAGACCCTTCCGTCGGTGGTGGAGATGCTTTTCCCTGACGGGAAGACAAAGGCCGTGATCTTAAGTTACGATGACGGCTCGGCGAACGACAGCCGGCTGGTGAAACTCATGAATGGGTTGGCCTTGAAGGGAACCTTTCACCTGAATTCCAACAAGCTCGGGTTCAAAGACTATGTTGCTCGGGAAGCGTGCAGGGAAATATACCAGGGGCATGAGGTGTCTGTGCACACTGCCAATCATCCGAACCTGACGGCGATATCGAAGATTGACGCCATTGACGAAGTGGTAGAAGACCGGAGAGCCCTGGAGCAATTGATCGGTAGCCCGGTTCGGGGAATGGCCTATCCTTTCGGAGGATATAACGACAAGGTCGTAGAAGCGCTGCATGGGCTGGGCATTGAGTATGCAAGGACAGTGGAGGACACATATGCGTTCAAAATTCCGGATGATTTTCTAAAGTGGCATCCGACCATCCATCAGTTTGGCAAGGCTTACTATGAAGCCAATAAGCCGGAGAATGATAGAAAGGAGCTGGCCGGTTTCTACGAGGTGGTTAACCGCTTTCTCAAAGCAGAAACTGTTTCCTTATTGTATGTGTGGGGACACAGTTGGGAAATCGGCACAGAGGAGAAATGGGCAGAGACAGAGAAGTTCTATAAAATGGTTGCCAAAAACCCGGAGATTGTTTCCCTGACGCACATTGAGCTCGTGGACTATATCCATGCTTATCAAAACCTTAAGTTCTCTGTAGACAACAAAACGGTAATAAACCCAAACTTCCTTGATGTTTTCATCAGACATAACAACCGAGTATTTAAGATAGCCGCCGGCATGAAGACGACATTGAATTGATCGTGTAAGGTCAAGAACGTGGAAAACAACGGCTTCTTGATATCTCTAGCGTCCTGTCATTCGTCCTTCCTTAACAATTGTTTTAATTTGGAAGGACTAACACGGGTATGCATGAATTTCAAAACCAATACCTCGTTCTCCAAAACTTGGTATACTATCTTGAAGTGCCATATCGTTACCGAACGGAAGTTGCCCTTCCTCTGGTCAAGATAAACCTCTTTGGAAAATCTTTCAGGGACCTTATCTAGACTTCTTGCTACCTCAAAAAGCCGCTTTCGAACTTTTGATGCTGCTGAAGGTGAGTCCTTCTTAATATACTCGACGATCTCCCGGAGCGATTGCTTTGCTGCGGGTGGCATGACTACGCGATACTGCTTTCCCATTTACCATCCCTCCGACTCCTTCTGTACATCATCAATGGATTGGAATTTACCCTGACGATATTCCTCCTGTGACTCCTCTATCATTCGGATGAAGTCGTGCTGTGTGATTGGATGGCCATTCGCCTCGAATCCAACGATGGGATTATTCTCCCTGGCCAGCAGCTCCTTTACTTGCTCAAGAATGCGGATGTCGCGGGTCCGGAGCAGTTGTTCAATTAACTGGAGTTTTTCAGCCTGAATGTCCATGATATGATGAGTACTTAAAATTACTAATTCCTTACGAGGTCAGTTCTTTCAATCACCAAAACTAGCCAAGTCTTTACCCTTGAGAGTCAGATTGATTTGACGGTTTTCCTGACCTTTTCTGTTCGATTGCGTAATTATAACCAGAAGGCACTACTAATAATATTAGTAGTTAATACTAAATATATTAGTATATTGCCATCATGGATCGCAACATCATCCACCTCGACCTGGACGCCTTTTTCGTGGCCGTAGAGCGGAAAAACAACCCCAAGCTCAACGGAAGGCCACTTATTGTCGGGGGTAGCAGCCGCCGTGGGGTGGTGGCGGCGTGCAGCTACGAGGCCCGGCGCTTTGGGGTCCACTCGGCCATGCCCATGTACCTGGCCATGCAGCTCTGCCCCGACGCCACGGTGATCTCCGGCGACATGGAAGCCTACAGCCAGCACTCCCACCTCGTCACCGAAGTGATCGCCGACAGCGCGCCGCTCTTCGAGAAAGCCTCCATCGACGAGTTCTACATCGACGCCAGCGGCATGGACCGCTTCTTCGGGGCCTTCCGGTGGGCGGTCGAACTGCGCCAGAAGATCATGCGCGAAAGCCGGCTCCCCATTTCGCTGGGGATGTCCGTCAACAAGCTGGTGTCGAAAGTGGCTACGGGCGAGTTCAAGCCCAACGCGGAGAAGATGATCCCATCAGGAACAGAAAAAGACTTCCTCGCTCCCCTCTCCGTCGACAAGATCCCGATGATCGGCAAGCAGACATCATCCTTCCTCTACGACATGGGCGTGCGCACGGTGGCGACCCTGCGTGAGATGCCCCCGAAGTTCCTCGTCAGCGCCTTCGGCAAGAACGGCATGTCGCTCTGGAACAAAGCCAACGGCATCGATGAAAGCCCGGTGGTCCCTTACGCCGAGCAGAAGTCCATCTCTACCGAGAGCACCTTCGAAGAAGACACCATCGACGTGAAGCGGCTAAAATCCATCCTCATTGCCATGGTAGAGAAAATAACCTTCCAGCTTCGTGAGCAGAAGAAACTCGCCTCTTGCATCACCGTAAAAATCCGCTACTCCAACTTCGATACCGAGACACGGCAGGTGCACGTGCCCTACACCTCCTCCGATGGCTTCATCTTGCGAACTGTGCTCGAGCTGTTCGAAAGGCTATATAATCGGCGTATGCTCATCCGGCTCGTGGGCGTGCGGCTCAGCAGCCTCGTCTACGGCAACCATCAGATCAGCCTCTTCGACGACACGGAAGAAGACATCAATCTCTACGAGGCCATCGACTACATCAAGCACAAACACGGGGTAGAGAAAATTATACGGGCTACCACGCTGGGGGTCGGACGGCGGGTGCGCATGGAAATGAACATGTTTAAAGGAAAGTGATATGAAAATGGAAAAACGTATGGAAACAGGATCCAAAGAACTGCTCTTCATCATCTCGCCGCCGCAGACCATCGTGGAATACGTGGCCATGCTCAAGCAGCACGTCAAGCTGGCCATCGGCCACCCTTTCGAGGACGAATTCGCCAAAGCACACATCTCGTTGTTCAAATACCGCGATGAGCACGCGGAAGACTGGCTCTACCAGGTAGATTCAAAAATCGCCTCGTTCACGCCCTTCCACGTGCACATCAAGAACCTCAACTTCTTCGACCACGGCACCACGCGCACGATCTACCTCGAAGTCGTTCACAAAAACCCCATCTGCGAAATCGTTGAAAACATCGGCGACCCCGGTGGGGAGTTTACCCCGTACATCACCATCGCGCGCAACCTCGACATCAACGACTTCCTCAAAGCCTGGAAGAGCCTGAAGAATCTGTCGTACAGCGACTACTTCCGATGCGACCATATTACCGTGCTGACGAAGAAAGCGCCGAGGAGATGGGTGTATTATATGGATCTGGGGTTTGCGGCGTAGAATCAGGAGATAGGAGTCAGGAGACAGGAGGAGTAATGTCAATTCGTTGGCTCACATCCTTATGCTGGTGAAATTCTGGCTCTTACTGTTTACCAGAGAAATTCTATCCGGAAAACCGGATTTTCTCCAACCCCGTCATCCCCCATCTTAGCCGAAAAGAAAAAATTATGTCACCCCTAGAAATTCTTCAGAAAAAATTTGGCTATTCGTCGTTTCGGCTGCATCAAGAAGCCGTGATCCAGTCCATCATGCAGAAGCGCGACACGTTCGTCCTCATGCCCACGGGCGGAGGCAAGTCGCTGTGCTATCAGGTACCCGCATTACTCCTCGACGGACTCACGCTCGTCATCTCCCCGCTCATCGCGCTGATGAAAGATCAGGTCGACGCCCTGCGCCTCAACGGCATCGAAGCGGCGTTCCTCAACTCCACACAAGCCTGGTCGGAGCAGAGCGCCATCCTTCAAAAGATTGAACAGGGCAAGCTCAAGCTCCTCTACCTCGCCCCGGAGAGCAACTTCATCCGCAGGCTCGTATCCTTCCCTATCCGGCTGGTCGCCATCGACGAGGCACACTGCATCTCGCACTGGGGTCACGACTTCCGACCCGAGTACCTCAACCTGGCCCACCTCAAGCAGACCCTCCCCGGCGTTCCCATCATCGCCCTCACCGCCACCGCCGACAGTGTCACGCGGAAAGACATCGTTGATAAACTTGGCCTCACCGACCCCGCCATCTTCATCTCGAGTTTCAACCGCGCCAACATCCGGTACACGGTCGAGTCAAAGGTGGGCAACTTCGACAAGCTGCTCGACTTCCTCGAAACGCGTCGTGACGAATCCGGCATCATCTACTGCCTGGCACGGGCGTCAACCGAGGCGCTGGCCAATAACCTCACACGCTCTGGCTTCCCGGCATTGGCCTACCACGCGGGCATGGAAAAAGAGCAGCGCGCCCTGCATCAGGATAAATTCCTTCGCGACGATGTGAAAATTATCGTAGCCACCATCGCCTTTGGGATGGGTATCGATAAATCGAACGTGCGCTTTGTTGTGCACATGGACCTTCCCAAGAACATCGAGAGCTACTACCAGGAGACCGGCAGGGCCGGCCGCGACGGGCTACCCAGCGAGGCACTCCTCTTCTACTCCTATGGCGACGTCAACAAAATGCGGCGCTTTGTCACGGTGGAAGACAACCCCGAACAGACAGCCATCTACCTTCAAAAACTGGAGCAAATGGGCAAGTACGGCGAACTGGCCACCTGCCGGCGGAAGTACTTGCTCAACTATTTTGACGAGCAGACCGACACGTACTGCGGCAGCTGTGACATCTGCCTCACCCGCTTCGAGGCCGTCGACGGCACCGCGCTGGCTCAAAAAGCTATCGCCGCCATCCAGGCGCTGCGTGAACGGTTTGGCACCGGCTATGTCACGGATGTTTTGCGCGGATCACAATCAGCCAAGATTGCGGATGATCACAAACAACTGGCCGTATTCGATTCCGGCAAGGAAGAGAGCAAAGAGACCTGGGCAGGTGTTGTGCAAGAGCTGATCCTCCAGGGCTTCCTCGTGAAGACCGATGGGCAGTATCCTGTCCTTAAACTCACCGCACGGAGCAGTGATGTCCTCGAAGGACGTCAGAAGGTGATGATGGCCAAACCCAAGGAGCGCATCACGGTTGAGAACGAGATCACCTACGAACCCGATCTCCTCCGCGACCTGAAAGCCATGCGCAAACTGGTTGCCTCAAAAGAAAACGTGCCGGCCTACCAAGTCTTCTCCGACGCCACGCTCGTAGAACTGGCGACCTACCTCCCGCAGAGTCTTGACGAGTTCCGGCAGATTTCCGGCTTTGGCGAAATCAAAGTAGAGCGGTACGGAAAACTCTTCGGAGAGGTGATCAAAACGTACTGCGAAGACAACGACCTCACCTCCCGCATCCAGCTTCGTCCGGCGAAAAGGCGAAGACCCGAAAGGGAACGCGTGGAACAGGAGAACGAAACGAAACGCGAAAGCCTCCGACTCTTGCAGGAAGGACGCTCGCTGGAAGATGTAGCGGAACAGCGCAACCTGGCGGAGAGTACGATCGAGCAGCACCTCGCCTTCTTCGTATCCCAAGGCAAACTCGATGCCGGACGATTTATGGATCTCCTCCGCGTTCCAGCCGTGCAACAGGCCCGGGATGCGGCAGAGCGGCCCGGGATCGGTGCCATCAAGGAGATACTGGGTGATGACTACAGCTACCGCGAGATCCGGATGGCGTTGGCGCATCTGGAGTATAAAGAGAAGAGGGAGGAGAAGTATGTTAAGTAGGAGTTAGGAGTCAGGAGTCAGGAGTTAGGAGTTAGTCTGGAATAGAAACATGTTTCTCAACTGTCATACGGCGTTTAGTTTCAAGTATGGCACCATGCAGGTGCTTACACTGTTCAATGAAGCGAAGCGCTGTGGTGTGCACAAACTTGCGCTGACGGAGATCAACAATGTGGCCTCGTACATTGAAATGCTGCGGGTATGCCGAGAAAACGCACCCCTGCCCGACAGCCATCTCACCGCTTACGGCAAAGAAGGCTATGCCCTCGACGTGGTGCTGGGCATGGAATTCCGGCGGGAGCACGAACTGCTCTACATTGTACTGGCCAGAAACAACACCGGGTTTGAAATCATCAACCGCTACCGCTCGGAACACAACCTGGAAAATAAACCGCTGCCCCATCGGCCGGCGGATTTACCACACACGTTCATCATCTATCCTCTCGGCAAAGTGTCACCGGATCAATTGCGGGAGAATGAATTCATTGGTGTCCGCATTCAGGAGCTGACCTCCTTTCCGTTCTACGTGCCCTACAGGAACTATCCCCATAAGTTTGTGGTGTTGCACCCCGTTACGTTCTCCCAGCGTGTCGACTTCAATACGCACCGGCTGCTGCGGGCCATCGACAAGAATACACTGCTGAGCAAACTGCCCGTCCACGAGCAGGCTTACCCCGACGAGATCATGATGTCGGAGAGCGAGCTGGCCCACCACTATCGCAACTACCCGGCTATCGTCAATAACACACGGCAGCTCCTCGACCAGTGCACCATCGACTTCACTCTGGGGGAAGACAAGAACAGGAAGTACCTCACCGGCAACGCGGAAGCCGACTGGGACATGCTGGTCACGAAATCGTGGGAAGGTTTCCAGACCCGCTACGATGTAAGCAAACCTGAACTCCGCGAACGCATCGAACG
>CAYMPU010000161.1:0-25046 GCA_964392375.1 uncultured Ohtaekwangia sp.
ACCGGCGTCATGGATAAGTCCGGTTGTCAGAAATACCCTCACTTTTGGACCGCTGATACTGTCACAGATGGCATAGATCTCAGGTCGAAGCCAGAATGCCGGTGACTGGATCCCAGCCAGGCCAAAGATTTCCGGACGAGAAAAGGAAAAGTAGGCTGCCGCAAGTCCGCCCATCGACGTACCAAGAATTCCCCGCGATGACGATTCTCGTCTAGTGGGATATTTTGCTTCAATCGCAGGAATGAGTTCCTTGACAAAAAAATCCAGATAGGCGGCGTTCATGTTCAACTCTTTCATCCGCTTGTTGTTGGCACGGTTGATAGGCTCACGGTGATCCACAAAGACGGCGAGTATAGGCTGAATCTTCTTGTCTGCAATCAAATTGTCAATCACCGTTGGCATGTTTCCGAGTTCCGGCATCATGTACTCATACCCATCGGTTACGTAAAGCACGGGCAGCTTAGTCGTGGCTGGTATCCCGGGTGGAACATAGACGCTATAGCTTACTTGATAGCCCAGAATATTGCTGGTGATGATTTGATCTTTAATGATGGTTCCATGTGCGATGTCGGCCCTGGCTGACACGATGGGGTCTTCTTTCCAGCCGGGCATACGGAGTTCTGAATTTGGACTACCGCCGCCAACACCAGACCATTGCTGGTGCGGATTTTCGGGATCCAGAATCCAATGCATGCCATTGACCACGATCTTATAATCAAGCCTGGCTTGCTTTGGAAACGAGCTCGTAAGTACCCAGATGTCCGTGTTCCTGATTCGCCTGCCTTTGTTCTTGAATTCGGTTTTGTAGCCCCAACTGTTGAAATCGCCCATCCACTCCACCAAAGTTGCAGGCCCACGGTAAAGGAACGCTACGGAGTCATCGGCAATCAGTGGAATTTGCTTCAGGCGCTTTCGCTCTTCCCACCAGGAATTTATTTGGGGCAGCAGCAATGAAGAATCGGATACTGAAAAACTGCGCAGGGTTTGCATGACCTTTCGATATGGCATATAGTCCTGACCAAGCACAGGTGGAATTGCGATCCCCAGTAGTATCAGAATCCTGAAAATTTTGATCATTCTGAAAATTCTGATGATTCTGGTCATGCCGATGGTGGCACGGAATGCAGCGCGATACGATTGCCTTCTGTGTCGAGGAACATTGCCATGTGTCCGTATTCCGGGGAGATCATCGTTTTTGCAAGAAGGATCTTTCCTCCGGCTGCCTCGATCTTGTTGAGAATATGCTGCACATCGGGATTGGCATTGAGATAAATCAGTGGTCCGTCCGTTGCCGAAGACTTGTAGAACTGATCATTGTACACCAGCGCGCCGCCTACACCCATGGGATCTTCCAGTGGGAACATCCGCATCTTGATCTGCGGCGTATCGAAGGGTGTAAACGTGATGTCGAATATTGACTCGTAAAACTTCTGTGCGCGATCTAAATCCCGGGTTGGAATTTCAAACCAGCTGATGGCATTCTTGAAGACCATGTTTGTTGGGGTTATTGTTGGATGTTCAATTTAACGGCAACGGATGGATTGTGTTTCATGGTGGAGAAATTGACAGTTGACAACGAACAATTGACAAAAATTCCTGACTTGACTGAGATTGTGCTACGTGGGATAGGGGTAACAATAACCATAGACTTTGTCAATTGCCTATTGTCAATTGTCAACTTTTCCCCAGACAGGACTACCTTTCAAAGCAACCAACCTACTTCCCTCGTATCACCACCTCTTCCTGATCCGACACACGCAAGGAGAGTAGTCCTGCAATCAGGATGGAAACACCCCCCGATACAAGAATGAATATCGGCCGGCCATCAAAGACGTGCACCAGAAGGAATCCCAGCACGGTGCCAGCAATAATCTGTGGTATGACGATGAAGAAATTGAAGACGCCCATATAATAGCCCATCTTCTGCGGTGGGAGTGAACCGGAGAGCATCGCATAAGGAACAGAAAGAATGCTGGCCCAGGCAATGCCGACGCCGATCATGGAGAACCACAGCCAGAATGGATCGGAAATAAAGTAAAATGAAATAAGCCCGATTCCACCGCAGGTAAGAGCAATGAAGTGCGTTACACGCCGACTCGTCTTTCTGGCCAGTAGCGGAAGGAAAAGTGCAGCAATGGCGGCGATACCGTTGTAGATGCCGAACAAATTGCTCACGAGATCAGCGCCATCATTGTAGGCAGTCGATGTCGGATCGGAGGAATGGAATATGTGACTGGTTACTGCTGGCGTGGTATAGATCCACATGGCGAAGAGTGCAAACCAGGAAAAGAATTGCACGTAGGCAAGCTGCACCATCGTCGTGGGCATGGTGATAAAATCCTTGGCTATATGTACGAATCCCAGGTAGGATCTTCCCTGTCTGATGAAATGGGCGGCGAGAAGGAACACCGTCCCAAAAACGACGAGACCTAGTCCCAGAACAAGCAATTCTTTTTCGAGCTCCTTGTAGAAGATCAGGGCTGTAAAAACGCTTCCCAAAATCCACAGCCTCAAACTGATCCGAACAAACCGGTTTCTGTAAAAGTCTTCGTTTTCGATCTTGCGCTTTTCACGGTCACGCAGATCTAACTGTTCGCCGGGAGGAGGGGGATACTCTTTGGTGCTGAATACTGTCCACATGACCGTAACAAAGAGCATGAAGGCTCCCACGTAGAAAGAGTATTTGACAGAGTCAGGGATTTCACCAGGATCTGCCACGTTGGAGATGCCAAACCAGTTCTTAAAGATCCAAGGGAGAAAGGAGGCAACGATGGCGCCGATACCGATGAAGAAGCTCTGCATGGCAAACCCCGCTGTCCGTTGTTCAGGAGGGAGCATATCACCAACAAAGGCCCGGAACGGCTCCATACTGATGTTGATAGATGCATCCATGATCCACAGTACGCCAACAGCCATCCAAAGAGCCGATGAGTTGGGCATCAGACACAAAGCAACCGAAGCAAGCAAGGCACCAATGGCAAAGTAGGGTCTGCGCCTTCCCCATTTAGGATGCCAGGTGCGATCGCTATAGAAGCCGATGATGGGCTGAATCAAAAGTCCGGTCACGGGGGCAGCCAGCCAGAACAGTGCAAGACTGCTGGTCTCCGCGCCGAGGGTTTCAAAGATGCGACTGGTGTTGGCGTTCTGCAGGGCAAAACCAAATTGGATCCCCAGGAATCCGAAACTCATGTTCCAGATCTGCCAGAAGGAGAGATGCGGCTTCGTAAGGCTCATAGGAAAGTTAGTGCTGTGAAGAAGGGGCAGGAGCGGCGGCGTCCTTGCTCACCATTTCTTCCCTGACGAATGTCCATAAAATCGCGGAAACCGCCAACGAGCCCGCGCTGATGATAAAGATGATCGATTTGTTCTCGGCTGCCTGGATGATGCCGCCCAGTACCAGGCTGACCAGTAACTGGGGAAGCACAACGGAAAGGTTAAAAATGCCCATGAAGAAACCCATCTTCGTTTTGTCTACTTTCTCGGTCATAATTGCAAAAGGAAGGCTGACAGTAGCGGCCCATCCAATACCCGCCACAGCCATGAATATATACACGAGTATCGGCTGGTTGCCCGCAATCACAATGAGCCCGTAGCCCAGTGCCATGCTAACCATTGCCAGCGTATGCACGCGTACCCTTCCGATCTTCTTGGCGAGGGGTTCAAGTACGGTAGCCGGGAAGATGAAGCCAATGGTGCTCAGCACGAGAAACGAGATGGATACAACTTGTCCGGCATTTACATCATCGGTGATGCCCATGTTCTCTTTCACATAAAAAATCATGTAGACGAACATCGTCTGTACGCCAATCCAGCAAAAGAAATGAGCTGCATAAATGCGATAAAGCTCGGCCAGTTTGGATTTCCCTGCAGCTTCGGTGGTGGCTGCCGAAGGCTGAAGTACTTTCGGCTCTTCAATGAAAAACGGTGGCAGAACGGAGAACACAAAAACCAAAAACACACTAAAATAGATGAGCGCGTAGTTGCCACTGATGGCTCCGATCGCGTAAGCCAATACACCGAACATTCCGGAGATGGTTTGCATCCAGGTATAGCCACGGGTGCGCTTGTCACCTTCGGGTGTTACATCGGCAATGATGGAACGTGTAGGATTGAAGCTGATGTTGATCGAAAGGTCAAGTAGAAGGGCAACGGGGAGTGCTACTGCGAGGACGGAAACCCCGGTGCTTTCGCTGATGGCGCCCAGGTAGGGCAGGGCCAGCAGACTGAGCGATGCCATCGTGCCGCCAATGAGGATGAAGGGCCTGCGCCGGCCACCCCAGAACCAGGTCTTGTCACTGATGATACCGATAACGACCTGTCCAACGATGCCCGCGATGGGGCCTGCCGCCCATACAATGCCTACTTCGTGAATGTCCAGCTGGTATTTCGTCGAGAGTATCCAGCTCAGTGCCGAGATCTGTACCGACAGTGCAAATCCCATCGCCGTCGATGGCAAGCTGAGCAGTGCGAAGAACGATTTGGATAGACGCTGTTGTATTGGGTGCATTACCAGGTGATTGCTATGGTTTCTTTTGTATACTGGAACGTTGCCACCTGAACCGACTCTTCGCCCATAGTGTCTGGATCAGTAATTGGATCATACTTTTCGAGTGGGAGGAAGAACGTGTTTAGTGTCGTTGTGCAATCAACAGGTTTGCCATTTACGGCAATGCGTGTTATCGGTGACACGCCATGCAATACCAATCGCATGGTTGCGATGCCACTCTTAAAGTTGCCCTGTTGTTTATCGAGGGTCACCGTATTCTCTCTACCGTTGTAGCGGATCATGCGCTTGCTGAAATCACCCTGCTCGAAAGCAAAGGTCGATCCATCATCTTCGTAGTGCTCGAAAGATGTTTCTTCCGTGCCTTTGTAAATATGCAGGATGAGTTCCGTTACTTTCTCCTGTGCATGCTGGACGGGCGCCTGCATCGGAATGATGGCGCCAGCCTTGATGTAAATAGGTAATTTGTGAATAGGACTTTCCACGATCATTTCCTGATCACCGGAAATCTTCTTTCCATCAAAAAGATAGTACCAGTAGCCGGCAGGGAAGAATACTTTTACAAATTCCTTGTTGCTCTCCACAGGAGCAATCATGACAAAGGGGCCAAAGAAATACTGGTGTTGATATTGATTATGGTACACGCGTGCATCGTGTGGATGGGCGATGGCCAGCGACCGTTGTACCGGCATACCCGTCTGCGATGCTTCGTAGAATACCGAGTAGAGGTAAGGCATCAATTGGTACCGAAAGCGGATATAGTTTCGCGCGATGTTCTCCACCTCTTCACCAAAGGCCCATGGTTCCGCGTTGCGGGTGTTTACCATCGTATGTCCACGAAAGAAGGGTGAAAACGCACCGATAGCGATCCAACGGGCAAACAGGTGCGGTCCAGCCTCACCAACGAATCCTCCAACGTCATATCCAGCAAACGGAATTCCTGTCAAGCCCATGCTGTTGACCATGCGCACCCCCAACAACATGTGGGCGTCATAGGACACATTATCGCCGGTCCAAACGGCAGCGTAGCGCTGAATTCCGGAGAATCCGGCACGGGTCAGGTTGAAGGGTCTTTTGCCACCGAGCAATTGACGGGCACCTTCATAGGTACTCCGTGCCATCTGGAAGCCGTATATATTTCTTGACTTGCGCGAAGTTGCCTTCTCACCGTCGTGATCAAACTCCACATTTTCCGGGAGCATATGACCCCAGGTGGCGATCTCATTCATGTCATTCCAATAGCCTTCGACACCGATGCTCGAGTAGCTTTTCAACTTCTCTCTCCACCAACTGCGGATGTTCGGATTGGTGAAGTCGGGGAAATGACACCAGCCTGGCCAAACCTGGCCGGTATAATATTGCCCGTCGGGATATTTGATGAAGGCATCATTCTTCACGCCATCCTCATAAGGCTCATAGCCTTCTTCCACCTTGATGCCAGGGTCACACATGAGGATCACTTCAAAGTGAAGCGACTTGAGATACTGGATCAGACCAGCGGCATCCGGAAACGTCTTGGCATCCCAGGTGAAGATCTTGTACTTGTCCATGTAGTGGATATCGAGTACAATGGCGTCGGCAGGGATATGCTTCTCGCGGAACGTGCTGGCTACCGAGCGAACCTCGGCGTCAGGGTAGTAGCTATAACGGCACTGTTGATAACCGATGCTCCATTTGGGTGGCAATGGCATGCAACCGGTCAGGTGCGCATAGCTTTGGATGATTTCGGCTACCGAGTTTCCCTGGATGAAATAGTAATTCATATCCCCGGTATCCACCGAAAAGCTGGAGAACCGGTTAGTGGATGCGCCGAAATTGAAGAAGCTCTTGTGTGTGTTGTCGAGGAAGATGCCGTACTGTGTGTTGCTGTGTACACCCATATAAAAGGGTGTAGAGCAATACAGTGGGTCTTCTATAGTGCTGTAGGAAAAGGCATCCGTGTTCCAATTCTGGTAACCACTACCGCGCCGGTCCAACGTCCCTGTCTTTTCCCCCAAGCCGATAAACCGTTCTCCCTCCTGGAGTTTCTTGTAGGCAGTGACTTGCTCACCAATCCAGGATGTGCCCAGCCCCGCATCATCTTCATTGAGAACCTTGCCTGTGTTGTCCAGACATTGAATGGTAACAGGATCTTTGGCGATGCGGACCGTAAGGCTTGCTGACTTAAGAATGATGTGCGATACCTGATCCTCGATGCTTACGGCTACTGCTCTTGGCTCGGCGACAACAGCATAGGGGAACGATTCGGGTGTGTCGCGTGTGGTGATGGTTATCCGTACGATCGACTCGGTGTAGAAACGGATGATCAGCCGACCTTCCTTTGTAATTGCCTCAATGCCATGCTTGTGCTTTGTAACGGAAACAATCGTTCCCAATCGTTGGCTTAGGCGGGCAGGCATCAGGTAGTTTTTATCAAGGTCAAGTAAGGCCAAAGATACTGTTGTGCCAAAATAACGAACCGATAATATTCAGAAAACGATTGCGCTATTTCTTGGCGGCTGTGTTGCGCAGTGATGAGTCCCTGACGATTAGCCTCGTTTTTAGAATTCTGGTCTCGGGAACCGGATCGCCCTGATTCTTGTCGGCGAGTTCAATCTGGCGGATGAGCAGTCGCGCAGCTTCCTGTCCCATTTCAAATCCGGGTTGGTCGACGGTGGTCAGGGAGGGGTCGATGAGTGAGCCAAATGACCAGTTGCTAAAGCCGACGACACCAACATCCTGTGGAATGCGCAGGCCTGATTCCTTAATACTTTGTATCGCTCCGGCAGCCATCAAGTCGTTGGCAGCAAAAACAGCGTCCGGGGGCTGTGGCATGGAAAGGAGCTTCTTTGTGGCACGCTTGCCTTCTTCAAGACTGCCGGTGACACATTCCTGAATGTAGGCGTCTTTGACTTCCAGTCCATGCTCCTTGATGGCATCCAGATATCCGCGCTTTCGGTCAGCGGTAATAATGAGTCCCGGTGATCCTTCCAGGAATGCAACCTTCCGGTACCCTTGGTCGATGAGATGGCTCACGGCCTCCTTGGCGCCAATATAGTCGTCGACGATCACGTTGCTACACAGCGTGGTGTTGTATGTGCGATCATAGAACACAACAGGGACGCCCTTGTTGATGACTGACTCGATGTGTTCGAAGTTCTTTGTCTCCCGTGAAATGGACATCAGCATACCATCTACCCGGCTGTTGAAAAGGGCTTTGATATCGGTCTTCTCCCGTTCATACGATTCGTTGGACTGCGCAAGGATGACGCTATACCCGGCCTGGTAGGCGACGTCTTCAATCCCGCTGATAACGGTCGAGAAGAAGAAGTGCACGAGTTCAGGGATGATCACGCCGACGGTAAATGTTTTCTTCTGCCGCAGGTTCAGGGCGACGATGTTCGGCTGGTAGTTCAGTTTTTCGGCCAGGGCATTGACTGCGAGCTTGGTCTTCGAGCTGATGTCCGGGTGGTCTTTCAGGGCCCGGGAAACCGTCGACGGTGAAATTCCCAGCTCGCGGGCAATGTCTTTGATTGTAACTTGACTGAATTTCATACCGGCATCGCCATCATTGTAAAACCTGTCATTATGTTATTTCTGCTTTCAAGAACTTCTCCAATCCCTATAAAGTCTTATTTTAAGGGTTGTTTACCAATACCCTAAAGTACTCTTTTGTATTGCATATACACAACAAACGTAAATCCATCACAATTATCTCACTGGCCCAGGGCCTAAACCACTGAACCTATGAATGCATATACTGCTGAATTCTTTGGAACCATGCTGCTGATACTTCTTGGTAACGGCGTTGTGGCTGGGGTGGTTTTGAAGGGAACAAAAAGTGAAAATGCGGGCTGGCTGGCAATCGTTGTGGGATGGGGACTAGCGGTCACACTGGCCATTTATGCCGTAGGTGGTATCAGCGGCTCACACCTCAACCCGGCAGTAACTCTTGCGCTGGCGGTCAACGGTGATTTCCCATGGTCGGATGTGACGGGCTATATCATCGCACAGTTAGGCGGAGCTTTCACCGGCGCGGTGCTGGTCTGGATCACCTATGGACCCCATTGGCAATTGACAGGCGATGCCCATTTGAAACGTGCCGTGTTCTGCACTAGCCCTGCAGTCTCCAACAGATTCTTTAACCTCATCAGTGAAGTTGTGGGCACCGCCGTGCTCATCCTGGTATTGCTTCTCCTCGGCAAGGATGAATTCACGCAGGGACTGAAACCCATGGTCGTCGGCTTACTGATTGTGTCTATCGGTCTTAGCCTCGGAGGACTCACAGGCTTTGCGATTAACCCGGCTCGTGATCTGGGTCCAAGAATCGCTCATTTTATTTTACCAATTCATGGTAAGGGCACATCGGACTGGGGATATGCCTGGGTGCCGGTAGTAGGCCCTATCCTGGGAAGCATGATAGCCGTTTACGTATACAACCTGATGTTCTAAGTGAACTCCACCATGGCAGAATCAAAATTCATTATTGCGCTTGACCAGGGAACAACAAGTTCACGAGCCGTGCTCGTTGATGCGGCTGGCAAGATCAAGGGTATCGCGCAAAAGGAGTTTCGGCAGATCTTTCCGCAGCCAGGGTGGGTGGAACATGATCCAAAAGAAATCTGGAAGACGCAACTTGGTGTATTGCTGAGCGTGATGGCAGACAACAACATTGCTCCTTCGTCGATTGCAGCCATAGGTATCACCAACCAGCGCGAGACGACAGTGGTTTGGGATCGAAAGACCGGAGAGCCGATATACAATGCCATCGTGTGGCAAGACAAGCGAACAGCGCCGATCTGTGAGGATCTGAAAACACGCGGCTTGACCGATTATGTACGGAAGGCCACAGGACTGGTCATTGACTCGTATTTCTCAGCGACAAAAGTGCGCTGGATACTGGATAACGTCCCGGGTGCTGCGGAGAGGGCAAGGAAAGGTGAGCTGGCATTGGGTACCATCGACACCTGGCTGATTTGGAACCTGACGAAGGGCGCCTCGCACGTCACCGACTACTCGAATGCATCGCGCACAATGTTGTACAATATCCATGACTTGAAGTGGGACGAGAAGATGCTGACGGAACTGAATATTCCCGCTTCTATGCTTCCTAAAGTCAGCGCCTCTGCCGGTGAATTTGGAACATGGACGCATGAGGGTGCAAACATTCCCATTGCCGGGGTGGCCGGTGATCAGCAGGCAGCTTTGTTTGGGCAGGCGTGCTTTGAACCGGGGATGGCCAAGAATACTTACGGCACCGGTTGCTTCATGCTGATGAATACCGGGAGCAAGCTTCAGTATTCTACCAATGGATTGATCACCACCATTGCCTGGGGGCTCGATGGCAAAGTAGTGTATGCGCTGGAAGGAAGTGTATTCATTGCAGGTGCAGCCGTTCAGTGGCTTCGCGACAGTATGCACATGATCGATCAATCGAAAGACTCTGAATACTTCGCGACGAAGGCATTAGGATCCAATGATGTCTACGTAGTGCCTGCGTTTGCCGGCCTTGGGGCTCCGTATTGGGACATGTACGCCCGTGGGGCAATCTTCGGGCTCACTCGTGATACCGGCAAAGACCATATCATTAAGGCAACGCTTGAGTCGATGGCGTATCAAACGAAAGATATCCTCAATGCCATGCAGGCCGACTCCGGTCTGCAACTGGCAAGCCTAAAAGTTGACGGCGGTGCGTGTGCCAACAATATCCTGATGCAATTTCAGGCTGACATTCTGGGGAGTGAAGTGGAAAGGCCAGAAGTTATCGAATCAACCGCGATGGGTGCTGCCTACCTTGCGGGCATCCAGGTGGGTTGGTGGGGGAAAGCGGATATCTTAAAGAATCGCACGATCCAAAAGCGTTTCGTGCCAAACATGGATGAGGCAGACAGGAAGCGTCTGTATACGGGCTGGGTCAAGGCCGTTAAACGGACAATGGGTTGGATAGACAATGGATAATCTGTCATGATGCTCTCCAGCTTTGATCGTCCTGCCCGTTTGGCTCGTCTCAGCGATGAGCCTTACGATGTATTGATTATCGGCGGCGGAATCACCGGCGCAGGTATCGCTCTTGATGCCGCAGCTCGGGGATTGAAGACCGTGCTCATCGAGCAACATGACTTCGCCTTTGGCACCAGCAGCCGTTCTACAAAGCTAATTCATGGTGGACTTCGCTATCTAAAGCAACTGGAATTTGCTTTGGTGCGTGAGGTAGGAAGCGAGCGCGCCATCGTACACCGTCTGGCTCCCCATCTTGTTGTTCCTGAAAAGATGCTGCTCCCGCTCTATGAGCAAAAAGGACTTGGGTACTGGTTGGCATCGATTGGATTGAAAGTATACGACCTCCTTGCCGGTGTGAAACGTGAAGACCAGCGGCGCATGCTTACGAGGCCGCAGACACTTACGGCTGAACCCCTGCTAAAGCAAGACGATATTAAAGGAGGAGCACTCTATGCCGAATACCGGACGGACGATGCAAGACTCACGATGGAGATTGCCAAGCGTGCCGCGGCGGAAGGTGCCGTCATGATCAACTACGTGCGGGCAGCTGGATTCCGGTACAACAAAGCACGACTGAATGGCATTGATGCTGTGGATATGCTGACGGGGAGAACCCTCCGTATAGATGCTCAAGTAGTAGTCAATGCTACAGGTCCCTGGGTCGACGAGTTGCGGGATATGAACCAGTCGAAAGAAGGTAAGTCGCTTCACCTCACCAAAGGTGTTCATGTGGTGGTACCTTACCATCGCCTTCCTGTTCGGCAAGCCATCTATTTTGATGTTCCCGATGGCCGCATGATTTTCGCCATTCCGCGCGGACGCATTACCTACATTGGCACTACGGATACCGACTACCATGATGACAAAGAGCATGTGAGGGTCACACACGGCGACGTGCGGTATCTGATCCATGCGGTTAATGAAACGTTCCCATCAGCACACCTGACGGTTGCCGATGTGGAGTCAAGCTGGGCAGGTCTGCGGCCGCTGATCCATGAAGAAGGAAAATCAGCTTCTGAGCTCTCTAGAAAAGATGAAATATTTGAATCGGACTCCGGATTGATCTCGATTGCCGGAGGAAAGCTGACCGGCTACCGGAAGATGGCTGAACGTGTCGTTGATCGGATCATCGAAACCCATTTTGCAGAACGTGACCTCACAGCGTGTGCTACGGAGTCTCTCCATTTGGCAGGTGGTACCCTGCGAAGTGAAGCGGAAGTCCAATCGTATGCTTCTACTGTTGCTGAGCGGGTTGAACGTCTCTCGCTGAAGGGCTGGGCGGCAGCGTACCTCGTTCACAACTACGGCCGCCAGGCAGACGCCATCCTTGACTACGCAGAAAAACAGCGGCATGCCGATCCGGAAATCGGCCTTACGCTGGCCGAGTTGTGGTTCACTTTAAATAAAGAAATGGTCATCCGCGCCGAAGACTTTCTCATTCGCCGAACGGGGCTGCTTTTCTTTGACACACACCGGTTAACGCGGGTGAACGATGCTGTCCTTGAGTCAATGGCGACCCAACTGGGATGGGATGCTGAGCGGTTAAGGGAGGAACGTCTCCGGATGGACGGCTACATGGCCAATGCAACAGCCTTTATTAATCCATGATTCTATGAAAAACAGGGAGATGTTGTGGGGAATTGACCTGGGGGGAACGAAAGCAGAAGGTGTCATACTGGGTCCGGGTGGTCCGGATGATGTGATTTTCAGGGACCGTGTGCCCACAGGAGCGGAGAATGGTTATGAGCATATTATTGGCCAGTTGCGCATGTTGGTGCACATGATGGAACGCAAGGCGGGGTTTCGTCCTGACCGCATTGGCATCGGCACGCCGGGGACGCTCGACCCACAGCTGGGAACCATGCATGGTTGCAATTCGGAGTGCCTGAATGGAAAACCATTGCAGAAAGACCTGATGCAAACGCTCAGCATGGATGTTGCCATTGCCAATGATGCTAATTGCTTTGCTCTCGCAGAAACGCGTCTGGGCGTTGTCCGGCGCGACTTCCCCAAGGCGCAAGTGGTCTTTGGTGTAATCATGGGCACAGGAGTTGGCGGAGGGTTGGTGGTTCATGGCAGGATGATTCACGGATTGCATGGCATCGGCGGTGAGTGGGGCCATAATTTCCTCGACGAATCCGGCGGTCCGTGTTATTGTGGTAAAAGCGGTTGTGTGGAAAGGGTATTGTCGGGGCCGTCACTGGAGCGATACTATCTCGACTTAACCGGTGAGGCATTGAAGTTGCCCGACATCCGAAACAAGGCGCTGCAAGGGGAAGTTTCTGCCGTGAAGACAACGCAGCGGCTGACAAACTTCTTTGGTAAAGCCATCAGCGTCGTGATCAATATTGTCGACCCGGACGTGATCGTGATTGGAGGAGGGGTGGGGCGCACCCCTGAGATTTACACGGAGGGCAAGAAGGCTATTGAGAAGTACATCTTCAACAACGGCAACGTGCAAACACCCATCGTTGCGCCTTTGCTGGGCGATAGTGCAGGTGTCTTTGGGGCAGCCTATCTTGTTGCTGGAGAAAAGTGATATTCACTTCATGAAGAAAACCCTCCTCATCGTGTCCGCCGCCTTTATTGCGTTGTTCGGAAGCCTGCAGCTGTATGTCTACCTTTCACGCCCTACGCCGGCGGGTGAGCTTCGGGAAAAGGTGGCTAACTTGCCGGTTCTGTCGCTGAAGGATAAGCATGGAAATGGATTCACCATTCCCTCCGCAAAACCGGTCGTCCTGATTTACTTCAACTCAACCTGCGATCACTGTCAGCGTCAATTGAATGTACTTCGGGATAACCTGAGGCTCTTCACGGCTGCATCGCTGGTGCTGATGTCATCGCAGCCGATAGAAGAAGTTATCACATTCACCGATGGACTGGGTTTCGACAGAGAAAGCAATGTTCATGTTGTTCAGATTACGCATGAAGAGCTATCCGGTGTTTTCGGTACACTTGGACTGCCCCATATTTTTGTTTACTCGGTCGAAGGCAAGCTCGTCGGCTTGTTCGCCGGAGAGACGAGTGCGGCCGTTATTGCAGAGCGGCTGAAGTAGATTACCGCAATTACTTCTTCTCTCCGCCCTCCAGCTTCTTGGCATAGTCTGCCAGGAAGGGGAATGAAAAGCTGAATACAAACCGGTACCGATCCCACTTGAGGTCCATCGTTTGGTTTGGGTCGAAGATATCGCCTCCGCTGCCGTCAGGGAAATTCACAATTCGCGGGATAGTTTGCCTTGCCCCAGTGTGGGTTACACCAAGAGTAATATCGGCTCCTTTGAAGTCCAGTACGACGCCGCCGCCGATGTTGTAGAAGTCAGCTTTCCACGAACTGTTTGCGGCTTCAGTCTGCCGCTGAATGAATCGGGTGATGTCATCACTGACCGAGGAAAAGTCGGTACTGAAACTTCCAAACCCTTTAATGTGCGTGCTAATGTAAAATTCAACACCCAACCCAGCATTGAAGACGCTTTTCATTTGGTCGGTGAGAACAAATGCGAGGTTCTGTGTTGGATTGCTCTGACTAGTGTGATCGACGGCGCTCATGACCGTGTACTTTGATACACCGGAATACCATTCAGTGCTCAGATGCAATTTATTTTTCCCGATAGCCCGTGACGCGCCAAAACCGATGGCCCATGGTGACTGTGTTTTAGCCTCAAGGCCTTCCTGGTTGCTGATGGTGTAAATCGGCGTTTGATTCTTCAGGCCCGGCATGGTGGCAAAGAACTCCAGGTAGTTATAGGATCCATCGCCGGAGAGCCGCAGCATCGGTGTCTTGACGGTTAGGCCCAGGTCCCACAGACCAAAACTTCCGGCAGCACCAATTTTCCAGAGCAAGCCGGTTTCCTTGTAGTCGAAGCCCCTTCGGTATTGGTAGATGCCGACAGAGTCGGCCTGCGTTAGCGCGCGTAGTTCAATGGATGATCCTTTGGTTTGCGTATTCGTAACAAAGTTGGTAGTCACACCGATGCTAATTTTCTTGCTGATGGGATGAGACCAGGTGAGCCCCATCCACTGTTCATTGCTTCGGTTGGTAATGATCAATTCTCCGGAAAAATATTCATCGCCGGGAATGTTGGTGAACACTTCGGTAAGGACATCATTCTTGAACGAGGTGCTGACGTCCGCAAGTTGTCGTGTCATGACCGCATAGGCAAAGAAATGGTTGGGCAGAAACTTTAGTTTGAACGTACCCGCAGCCAGGGTGGGTACACCCCGTATTTCGGATTTGGACGCACTCTGCTTGGAGCCAAAGTCATCCGTTGCGCTGAGGGAGTTGTATTCGTAAACACTTGCACTCAACAAGAACGCCGGGTTTTTGATGATGGCGAGCCGACCGGGATTGTAATAAACTGCCCCCAAATCATCAACGCCCCCGATTACCGATCCACTAAGCAACATGGACTTTGTTCCGTACTGTTGCGTCCAATAGTGACCGTCCTGAGCGTGGAGCCCATTGATGCCGATAGCATATGTTAGGAGGATGATCAGGGGTAGAGCTTTAGACATAGGTCGAGGGATATTGATGGATGGGTAATGTCGATCTGTGAAGCATTCAAAAGTAGGCCTAAAATCGGTTTTTCCTGAGAAAGCTAAAATGACAATTATCAGTGTGTCCGTTCCCGATTTTTCACCAAAATATTGACTATCACAAAAATGACTACCAGCAGGGCGGGTAATAACGTCAGGTATTTGAGGGTCGCTTGAGGACCGGCATTGTCAATAGAACGGCCCATGATGGGAAGTACCATGGATGTCGCCACCATTCCCGCGCCTCCGATGACGGAAAGCCCAAGAGCCCCTGCGCCAGGAATATATTCGGATACAAATCCCAACATGGTTGGCCAGAAGTAGCAGACGCCAATAGCAAAGAGGACAGCGGCTCCCAGTGTCATCGCTGGACCTACAGCACTGCTCAGCAAATACAGACCTGCCACGGAAAGAACAGCTGAGCCGAGCAAAACGCCGGAAGGATTGAACCGATGAATAATAGGCCCGGCAAAATACCTGCCCACGGCCATGATGCCCGTCACGACGACCAAGATGATCATTGGATCGATGCCTGCGTTCTCGAGTAGCGCATTGATCCATTGATTGGTGCCAAGTTCTGTGGAGGCCGTCAGAAACATCGCTAGCAGCATCAGCGGAAAGAGTAAGCTCACTTTGTTCACAAGTCGCCCTTCAATGACTACACTGACGACAACAACACCGAGTAGCATGTAGGGGAGGTTGCTGCTGAAGTCGAGCTGCATGCCGGGCACAGAAGCAGAAAGAATCATCAGGCTGACGAGCACGAGAATGGTCACCGGTGCAGCAAGGTTCTTAAACATCTCGCGATAGGTAACCCCGGTGGCCACGCGCTCGGTTTCAGGAATGGCCTGACCAAAAAACAGGTATCCGTAAATCGCCAATGGAATGAATAGAAGCGATGTCAGCAACTGCCACGATAGATTCCACTGTGTCATCACCACCCAGGAGAGCAGTCCACCGATCACAATTCCCCCGGGGAACCACACGTGAAAACGATTCAGCATTCTTGACTTTTCTTTCGGGAAGATTGTGGCTACAAGAGGATTGCACGCAGCTTCTACACTGCCATTGCCAAATCCAATAATGAGGTTGGCAACGAAGAGTGTGATCTTGTCATCTGCCAGCAGAAGCGCCGATAGCCCCACAAGATGCGAGGCGAAGGCCAACCAGATAAAACGGTGAGTCTTGACAACGTCAATGACCAGTCCGCCGAGAAATGTTGCCAACGTAAAGCCCCAGAATGCAGGCCCGAAAGACCAACCGATTTCTTCTGCGGTGAGATGATAATCAGTGCTGAAGACGCCTTCAATCTTGGCGCGGATGGCAAACGTCAGTGAGGTAACCAGCAAGGCCAGGCAGCTGGCGATGAAGAGGCGTGAAGGGTTAATCGGACGCATGGGATGCTGCGGTTAATGGCTTAAGATGGAATGAAATTGTGGGTCTAGCAAACAGTGTCGGAAAATTTGTTCACCGTGTTCGATGAAGCGCCTTAACCGCGAAGACATTTTCCATTGTCGGTCGGTGCATCCTTCGAATCCATTTGCCCGCTTATGGAATAAAGCATCCCGATAGGTTTTATATTTCCTGAATTTTGATGATTTTTCACGAACGATGAAACGAAAACTTCGCATGGGCATGGTTGGTGGCGGGCTTGATGCCTTCATCGGCGCCGTACATCGCCGGGCAGCCATCCTCGACGGATCCATTGACCTTGTCTGCGGCGCTTTTAGCAGTAGCCCTGAGAAATCCAGGGTGGCTGGCGAGGCTTTCGGGCTCCACCCACATCGCAGCTATGGATCATATCAGGAGATGTTCCGCAAGGAGAAGAACCTCCCCGGTGACCTCCGTATGGATTTTGTTTCCATCGTAACACCCAACCATGTTCACTTTGCTCCGGCGAAAATGGCGCTTGAGAACGGGTTCCACGTAGTCCTCGACAAGCCCATGACGCTGAATCTTGCTGAGGCGAAGAAACTTCAAGTCGTTGCAAAGCGAACGAATCTGCTCTTCGCCTTGACACACGCCTACACCGGGTACCCGATGGTCAAAGAGGCGCGAAGTCTTGTTGAAGCCGGCAAGCTTGGAGCTATACGCAAAGTCTACGTCGAATACACCCAAGGCTGGCTGTCGACGCCGGTGGAGCGCACGGGGAACAAGCAGGCCAGCTGGCGCACAGATCCCAAACGGTCAGGACTGGCCGGTGCAGTTGGCGATATCGGCACGCATGCCGCCAATCTTGCAGAGTATATAACGGGCCTTAGGATTACGTCCGTGTGCTCACAACTCAACAAGGTTGTCAAGGGTAGAAAGCTCGATGATGATGCTGCCATGTTGCTCACGTTTGACAACAAATCAACGGGCGTACTGGTAAGCACGCAGGTGGCCACGGGCGAAGAGAACAACCTCACCATTCGGGTCTACGGTGAACTTGGCGGCCTCGAGTGGCGGCAGGAGGAACCCAACACGCTGGTTATGAAGTGGCCGGATCGTCCCAGGGAGTTGTACCGCACCGGCTTTGACTACCTTTCTGCCCCGGCACGTGCGAATACAAGAATTCCCAGCGGCCATCCCGAAGGATACCTTGAGGCCTTTGCCAATATTTACGCGAACTTTGGCCGGGCGGTGCGTGAATACAAACCCGGAAAGGGCGATGGTGGCAAGGTCTACGACTTTCCCTCCATCGAAGAAGGAGTTCGCGGCATGGCCTTTATTGATGCCGCGGTGAAATCATCACGGCTGAAGCAGAAGTGGGTAACAATCAGCAAACCATGAAGACCATCAAGGGACCGGCCATCTTTCTCGCGCAGTTTATGGGCACGAAGAAACCGTTCTATACACTGGAAAGCATCTGCAAGTGGGCGGCGTCGCTGGGGTATAAAGGTGTGCAGCTGCCCACTTGGGATACGAATTATTTCGACCTGGACCTCGCGGCCAAAAGCAAAGACTATTGTGATGAGATTCGGGGTATTGTTGAAGCGCAGGGCGTCGTTATTACCGAATTGTCAACACACCTGCAGGGACAGCTTGTAGCGGTCAATCCTGCCTATGATCATTTGTTCGATGGCTTTGCGCCGAAGTCCACACGAGGTAAGTCGAAAGCCCGCACGCAATGGGCCGCCGGCCAGCTCATCCACGCGGCAAAGGCCAGCAAGCATCTGGGTCTTAAAGCACACGCGACATTTTCGGGATCGCTGCTTTGGCATACGATGTATCCATGGCCGCAACGCCCGACCGGTTTGGTAGAGGATGGATTCAAAGAACTCGCCCGTCGATGGAAACCAATTTTGGACGCCTTTGATAAGGCAGGCGTCGATGTGTGTTATGAAATCCATCCCGGCGAGGACCTTCATGACGGCATCACGTTCGAACGTTTTCTTGAGGCAAGCGCAAAGCATCCGAGGATCAACATCCTCTATGACCCAAGCCACTTCGTGTTGCAACAATTGGATTACCTCCAATTCATCGACTTTTATCATCCTTACATCAAGATGATGCACGTAAAAGATGCCGAGTTTAATCCCACCGGGAAGAGCGGCGTGTACGGTGGCTATCAGTCATGGGTTGACCGTCCCGGTCGCTTCCGTTCTCTGGGCGACGGGCAAATCGACTTCATGGGGATATTTTCCAAACTGACACAATACGGATTCAGCGGCTGGGCGGTGATGGAATGGGAGTGCTGCATCAAACACCCGGAACAAGGTGCAGCAGAAGGGGCTCCGTTCATCGCAAGTCATATCATTCGCGTTGCCGACAAAGCCTTCGATGATTTTGCGGCAACAGCTAAAGACCAAAAGTTGAACAAGAAGATACTAGGACTATAAATCATGACCATGCGATTACGATTCAACCTGTTGTTTATGTTGGCGCTGCTGGCGGTCGCCGGATGTGGAGAAAAAAAGGCAACCAATGCTGAGGAATATGTAGCCAATGAAGGTAACGCTGACAAGGGTACCCCGGTAGACCCGTTTGCCGCCGGTGCTGCATTGGTCAAAAGCAACGACTGCAATACCTGTCATCACAAGACCAATACGCTGATTGGGCCGGCGCACACAAAAGTTGCCGAGAAGTATGAATTCACGCAAGCCAACGTGAAACTACTGGCCGAGAAGATCATGAAAGGCGGATCCGGCGTGTGGGGCCAAATACCCATGGCTGCGCACGTTGATCTCAGCGAGTCGGATGCCGAGGCGATGGCACGGTATGTGCTTTCCCTCGATGGAGAAAAGGAACATTGATTCTATACTAGCAAGACTACCCAATGAAAAAGTATTTTACTCTTGGACTATTGATCGCAGCCATGGGGACATCCATGGCGCAAAACCACAACACCTTAACCGCTGCGGAGAAGAAGGAGGGATGGAAACTTCTTTTCGACGGCCAAACAACCAAGGGATGGCATGACTACAACAAGAAGACCATCGGGGCAATGTGGAAGGTAAGCAACGGCGAACTTTGGCTCGATCCCGTGAACGGAGCTGCCGATATCACGACAGACGGTGAGTTTGAGAACTTTGAATTAAGGCTGGAATGGAAAATTGACTCGTGTGGCAACAGCGGCATTATGTTTAATGTCAATGAATCGCCGGCTTATAAGTATGGGTATTACACCGGACCTGAGATGCAGATTCTGCATAACGACTGCCACCCTGACGGAAAAATTGTGAAGCACCGTGCTGGCAACCTGTATGACCTGATCGCCAGTCCAACAGAATCAGTGAAGGGCCCTAAGGAATGGAATGCCGTAAAAATCATCAGCAACAGGGGTCACCTCGAGTTTTGGCTGAACGATGTCAAGCAGGTGGAAACGACGATGTTTACCCCCGAGTGGACAGCCATGCTGAAAGAAAGCAAGTTCGTCAAGTATCCCGATTTCGGAACCTTCCGGAAGGGGCGCATCCAGCTCCAGGAGCACGGCAGCCGGGTCTGGTTCAGAAACATCAAAATCAGAGAACTGTAAAGGGCTCCCATTCGTTTAGAGAGGTTTGGAGGGGAGTGTGAAATGATCATCGGAATTTTTGAGAATGAGTTTGTGCGCTGTGAGCTGGACGATGATGTTCCCGTCCTTCGTCACCGTTGGCTGGCAGCCCCACCCGGGGAAGAGTTCAAATTCAACCTGAAACGCATCCTCGAAGAATACATCCAGCTAAAGAAGACGTACACGAACCTGGCCTGGCTGGCCAACACCGAATTGCTTGGCGAGCTCGATGTCGATGTGGAGCAGTGGCTTGTTGACGAGTGGGAAGGCTTGCTGTTTGACGTGGCAGGTGTAAGCGTACATGCCGTCATTCTCGGTGCCAGCATCTATGCCGATTATCCGATGGAGCGATTCAAGATGGATGCTGAAGAGAAGTACCGGTCGAAGAACCTTAGCCTAGGGGTGTTCTCCAATGAGTCGGAGGCGTATCGATGGATAAAGGCGCATCAGGTTGCTTAGGCTCGAACACCATTTCTGAGGAGATTTGCGCCAAAATTGGCCACGATTTTATTCATCTACTTAGATCCCAACTTAAGCCCTAAAGATAACTGCAAGACCATGTTTGGGTAGTGGCCACCCGACTGTTTCGATGAGCTTGTAAGACCAATGTTATAGCGTGCGTTGATCAATACCCTTTCGAGATCTACTCCCAACCCTAAAGCAGCTGCAAAGTCAAAGACATTCAGTTGATCAGAGACATCGATGCCATTAAAGTCTGCACCAACAAGAAATCCGGGTTGAGCGCCGATTTGCGCAAAAAACTCGTTGGACAAGTAAAGGTTAACGAGTATAGGTAGTTGCACATACTTGTAGGTGGCCTTGATCGTTCCACTTGATACCTCCGTGCCTTGGCTGGAGTAAATGATCTCGAACAACGAGGCGGTCTTGTCTCCACGGTTTAGGAAGAATAGCCCTGCGTGGAATCCACTTGTCGAGCTGTTGCCAGAGGCATCGCCTCCGATTGTTGCGCTGTTATAGCCGGCCCGTATTCCCATTTGTGCGATTGCACACGTAACGGTGGTCCCCAAAATAAAGAGCGTAATTTTGAGTGCTTTCATGGGTGATGAGTTAGTGAGATGAAGACTAAGTTAAATAGAATAGTTTTAAGTTAAACAATGGGCTAAGGTAGATATTAGCCCTTTGTATCCGAGACTCTTACGATTCATGACAATCGCATGCAATCCAGGCTGACCGTAACAGCCTAAACCGCCGGCTCCTGCTGACTCAAACAGTGAAAACTGCCCAGCCCCCAGATAATATCCACACTGTCAATGCCCACCACTTCGCGATCCGGCATGCTCTTCTGTAGAATCTCCAATGCGACGTGATCCTTCTCACAACGGAAGGTAGGAACGATTACATACCTGTTGCAGATGTAGAAGTTGCCGTACGAGGCAGGCAACCGCTGACCTTCATACACAACCGGCTCAGGCATTGGTAGTTCGATGATGCGCAAAGGTGTTCCGTCAGGAAGTCGCATGGCTTTCAGTAGCCGAATATTCTCCTGGAGCAATTCGTAGTTCTCGTCGTCTTTGTTTTCTTCCACGACGGTCACTACCGTGTGCGTATCAATGAACCGTGTGATGTCATCAATGTGCCCGTCCGTGTCGTCACCGATGATGCCTTCGTTTAGCCAAAGTATGTGCGTAGCACCATAATAGTCCTTCAGGTAGGTTTCGATCTGTTCTTTAGACAAGTGCGGATTCCGATTCTTGTTCAGCAGGCAGGCTGTCGTTGTAAGTATTGTTCCGGCGCCGTTGAAATCTACGGAACCTCCTTCCATGATGATGCCCGGGTTGAAGACCGGCAGTGACAAGGTTTTTCCGATGCGTGTCGGGATCATATCATCGAGATCATGTGGCGGATACTTCCCACCCCAGGCGTTATAGTCCCAGTCGACGATTACCTTTTTCTTTTCTTTGTCGTGGATCAAAAACGCAGGACCATGATCCCGGCACCAGGCGTCGTTGGTGGGGTTGAGATGGAAAGCTACTTTGGAGAGATCAACGCCGGCTTTCTGCAGGTGACTTTCTGCAGAGGTTTTCATCGCAGCGTCAACGACGTTGATATTCACTTTTTCCGATTGCGCGAGGAGTTTGACAAAGAAGGAATAAGCAGGATAAATCTGCTCGATCTTCCCCGGCCACGAGGCTTCTTTGTGGGGCCAGCTGAGCCAGGTGGCTTCGTGCTTTTCAAACTCGGCCGGAAAACGGTAGCCGAGCCCCCGCGGTGTCTTGGTCATAAGAGGGATGATGAATTAAGGCTCGTCGATGTAGCGCTGGGTGATTGGTTGATACGAGTCGATGCGGCGATCGCGGAGAAAAGGCCAATGTGTACGATACCGATCGCTTTTCTCCATGTCCAATTCTTCAATGTGAACTTCTTCCTTATCGTGCGAGGCCTTGTACAACACGCGCCCAAAGGGATTTGAGATGAACGACCCGCCCCAGAAATTCATATTGCCTTCTTTACCAACGCGATTGACAGAAACAACCCATACGCCATTTGCCACGGCATGCGAACGCTGGATGGTCTGCCACGCCTGATACTGCTCGTCGTTGGTGGCCGCATCCTGGCTTTCGGCCCAGCCGATGGCGGTAGGATAGAAGAGAATCTCCGCACCCGACAATGCCGTAATCCGTGCAGCCTCAGGGTACCACTGGTCCCAGCAGATGAGAATGCCGATGGTAGCGTACCTTGTCTTGAATACTTTGTACCCGAGGTCGCCCGGGGTGAAGTAGAATTTCTCGTAATACCCCGGGTCATCAGGGATGTGCATCTTCCGGTACTTCCCGAGGTACTTTCCGTCGGCATCAATAACAGCAGTCGTATTGTGGTATAGACCCTCGGCACGCTTCTCGAACAGCGATGCGATGATCACGACATTATGTTCCTTGGCCAGGGGGCTGAGGTAGTCGGTGGAAGGGCCGGGGATAGACTCGGCCAGCTTGAAGTTGTCGTGGTTCTCCTCGTCACAGAAATAGAGGGAGGTGAACAATTCCTGAAGGCAGATGATCTGGGCACCTTTCTTCGCGAGTTCGGCAATGCGGGGCTTCACCTTTTCAAGGTTCTCCTGGGGTGTCGCGGTGCACGACATCTGAACAATCCCCACGTTTACTTTTCTGTTCACGAGCTTATCTTTCTGCAAATATAAATCCTTCCGGCACAAATCGGTGATGGTCACCCGGATGGGATTCTGAGGGATTGGGACATGATTTTGATCATTTCATTTTCCGGCCGACTATCCCTATTTTGCATAAAACACCGAAAGTATGAGTGCTACAGCTACATTAAGATCAACCTATACCATTACCCACGCAGAGCTCAAGGAATGGATCAGCCAGCTTAAGTCCCAGTTCAAAGCCGACGACGTTTATTGGTGCGACGGCTCCAAGGAAGAATATGATTTCATGTGCCAGTCGCTGGTCGACAAAGGCACCTTCATCCGGCTCAATCCCGAGAAACGCCCCAACAGTTTTGCCTGCTTCTCGGATCCCAGCGACGTCGCTCGGGTTGAAGACAGGACCTACATCTGCAGTAGGAAAAAGGAAGATGCCGGCCCAACCAACAACTGGGTCGATCCCAAGGAAATGAAGCAAATTCTGCGTAAGCAGATGGATGGATGCATGAAAGGCCGCACCATGTTCGTCATTCCGTATTGCATGGGTCCGTTAGGTTCTGAGATTTCACAAATTGGCGTTGAAGTAACCGACTCCGAGTATGTCGTCGCCAACATGCACATCATGACCCGCGTCGGCAAGAAGGTCATTGATCTCCTGGGTAAGGATGGTGACTATGTAAAATGTGTTCACTCCGTAGGTGCTCCACTGGAGCCAGGCAAAGCCGATTCGAAGTGGCCGTGCAATCCAACCGTTAAATATATCGTACACTACCCGGAAGAACGCTCGATCGTTTCTTACGGTTCTGGCTACGGTGGCAATGCGCTGCTGGGCAAGAAGTGTTTCGCCCTTCGTATCGCCTCCGTTATGGCCCGCGATGAAGGATGGCTGGCCGAGCACATGCTCATCCTCGGTGTTGAAGATCCACAAGGGGAGAAGACGTACGTCGCTGCTGCATTTCCCAGCGCATGTGGCAAAACAAACTTCGCGATGCTGATCCCGCCGAAGGAGCTCAACGGCTGGAAGATTACTACCGTGGGTGACGACATCGCCTGGATCAAACCGGGTAAGGACGGCAAATTGTATGCTATCAACCCTGAAGCAGGATACTTTGGCGTGGCACCGGGTACGAACATGAAGTCAAACCCCAACGCCATGAAGAGCATTGAGAAGAACACCATCTTCACGAACGTTGGGGTAACACCCGATGGCGATATCTGGTGGGAGGGAATGTCGAAGGAGGTGCCGAAAGACATCATTGACTGGCACGGCAAGAAGTGGGACCCCGCCTCTGGCAAACCAGTGGCTCACCCCAATGCACGGTTTACCGCTCCGGCTTCACAAAACCCTGTGCTTGATAAAGACTGGGAGAATCCAAACGGCGTATTGATCGGAGCCATCATTTTCGGTGGTCGACGCAGTACAACAATACCGTTGGTCTATCAGGCTCATAACTGGGCATTTGGTGTTTACCTCGCCGCGACGATGGGATCGGAGATGACCGCTGCTGCTTTCGGAGAAATCGGAAAAGTGCGCCGTGATCCGTTCGCCATGCTACCATTCTGTGGCTATCACATGGCCGACTATTTTAATCATTGGCTGCAATTTGGCCGCAACATCCCCAACCCTCCCCGCATCTTCGGCGTCAACTGGTTCCGCAAGGATGAGAAAGGGAATTTCAGCTGGCCTGGTTTTGGCGACAACATGCGCGTGCTGAAGTGGATCGTTCAGAAGATCAAAGGGAAGTCCAACGCCGTGGAGAGCCCCATCGGCTGGATGCCACATTATACCGACATCGACTGGACCGGGCTGGATTTCAGTGTGGCGCAGTTTGATGACATCATGTCCATCGAACGCGAGCAGTGGAAGACTGAGTTGCTTTCACATGCAGAACTCTTCGAGCGGATGTACGACCGCCTGCCGAAGGAGTTCATCT
>CAYMPU010000162.1:0-8619 GCA_964392375.1 uncultured Ohtaekwangia sp.
CAATGATATCGGGTTGTACGACATGTCCGGAAACGTCGCCGAAATGACGCAGGAAAAAGGTAAAGCGTGCGGCGGAAGTTGGAACCATTCGCCGGATGAATCAACCATGCGGAGTATTAACTTGTACACCAAACCGGATGCGACGGTAGGATTCCGGGTGTTCATGGAGATCATTGAGAAATAGGGTACAATAAAAGGCGGCATTTGAATTTCAGTCTACAACGTACGTCGCTGGCTGAGCGCACGGACGAAGAATTGGTAACACGACTGCAGGCAGGCGAAAGCGCTGCCCTGGATGAACTGTATCGTCGCTACAGTCCCCTCCTTGTGCGGTACTTCTACCGGATGCTGTGGCAAGACCGGCCCAGGGCTCAGGATGCCTTGCATGATGTGTTCATGAAGATCATTGAAAAGCCTGAGCGGGTGAATGCACAGCAGTCATTCGCAACATGGATATACTCAGTAGCGCATAATCTTTGCAAGAACCAATATCGCAACCAGGCGGTACGCAAGGCAGCAATGAATGGTCATGCTGTGGAAGCAGTCGAAGATGCGCAAGGGGGACATAGTATGGATCATCAGTCATTCCATGAGTCGCTGGAACTTGTGCTTCGCCAAGAAGGTGAGGAAGCACGGACGATCGTCGTTCTTCGCTTTGAGATGGAGATGTCGTTCGCAGAAATTGGGCAGGTGTTGGCCCTGCCGGAAGGCACTGTGAAGTCGAGGTTGTTCTATTTGAAGAAGCACCTGGCGAAAGTATTGGAACCGTATAAGACAATCATTGAAAAATAGCATTATGGAAAAGGATATGGATCGGTTTGAGAAGTTGCTGAAGCAGCAGGACTATAATTCCTTGTCTGTGGAGGAGAAGGAATGGGTGTCACAATTCGTCGCTTCGGGCGATGAATATGAATCCATGCGAAGAGCCGGCCAGGCGCTGGAAGAGCATTTCGCTTCCCATACCTACTCGGCTGAGCCTGATCCTGATCCATCCGTTCTTAAGTCACTGCAGAAGCAATTGAGCTTGAAGGAAAAAGAGGTCCAGCTACCTAACCGATGGTCTGTACCTGCCTGGGCTGCCATGCTCGCACTGGTTGTTGCCGGTGGCGCAGGCTGGTACATAGGCTCCGCATCTGGTACGCATGAGGTCTATGTGGACCGGTTCGTTACAAAGACCGACACCTTGCGGGTTGCCGTTAAGCCGGATACCATCGTGGTTGAACGCGTGGTATACCGTCAGGCACAGACGGTCCTCCCTGCATCAGTGGATGTGCAGAAAGTGAACCTGCAGGCTCCCACGGCAAGGGGCGTGAACATGAAGGAGAAGCAAGACCTGGAAAAACTGTTGGTATCTGGTGGGCTGTGAGTACACCAACTCCTACCTCCTATCTCCTACCTCCTACCTCCTATCTCCTATCTCCTATCTCCTATCTCCTAATTTCTACTTCATCCCAGCCTGTTCCATCACATACATCGCCGCCTCCTGGTGTGTCGCGAACCACACATTACCTTTTGCCTTCATGTAATCGATCAGCTCCCGAAGAGCCACGATCCTTGACCGGTGGCCCGTGATGTGCGGATGCATGGTGAGCAAGAACATTGTTCCTTCTTCGTAGGCCACATCAAACTCATCCTTCTGGACCTGGAGCCATTCGCGCGGATTGGTATAGCGCGCCCCGCGGGGGTCGAGCACCGGAGCATCGTCCATGATCCACTCGACGGGGAGCTCTACGATACCGGTCGGTATTCCATCAACGACAAGCTCATAGGGACGGTCATCGGCCATCATGGAGCTTTCGTAGATGTACTTCATCTCCTGAATGATTTTTGGTGTCTCGGAACTGAAGTTCCACGATGGTGCACGATAGCCTACCGGTGTCTCGCCCGTCATCTCGATCAGCATCTTCTGAGCGTTGACAATCATCTCGCGTTCCTGAGCTGCCGGGATTTCTGTATTGCGCTCGTGGATCCAGCCATGCACCGCAAATTCATGACGTGGCAAGCGTTTGATTTCAGCGGCCATCTGTGGTGCAAGGTGCAGGCTAAGCGCCGGGATGAAAAAAGAAGCCGGAATTTCCTTGGCCATGAGCAGGCTAACCACACGATTCAGCGCCACCCGGGAGCCGTATTCGCCTCGTGACAAGTCGGAAATGGATGGTTCACCCTCCCACCAGGCAACAGTTTCATTGTCCACATCAAAGGAAAGTAGAATAGCCACCTTTGCGCCGTTCGGCCATTCCTTCGGCGTAAGGTCGCGGCCAGCCCTCACCTGCCCAACTGCTTTCTCAAGACGCTCAATGGTCCAGTCCGATTTTCGCTCTACGGGTGGCGAGGTTTCCGGTGTGTTACATCCTTGCCACAGACATGCCATGACAACAGTGATGGGGAGTAGCTTCTTCATAGGTGTTTCCATTGACATTCAATATACTCACCGAGAGATCAAATACACCTCGATATTACATTGACGGAGTCGTCGCTCTTTTGCTAAGCTCCTTTAATAACCGCTTTCGGAACGCCTGATAGTTGACCGTGATGGTATGGCGTGGTGTCCTGATCTGATCGAAATCTGGATGCTGTACCTCCCGCGCGGCAAGCTCGGCTACATTGGGCGGGCGACGCCATGTCCCCGCCAGTTCACGCGCCATAATCTTACTTTGCAATTCGGCTCCTGGCCAAATACAGCCCAGCGGTTGAAACAGTCCAATAAAGTAAAGATTGGCAATCTCCGGATGTAGCATCCTTAGATACAACGGGACATCGCCGTGGGAATAGTCAATGAACTTCGGGTCAAAGAATGGATGTGAAATATAGTATCCTGTACACGCCACAATCACATCGTACTCGTCCGAGGTTCCGTCTTTGAAATGGACAGTCGAGCCATCATACCGTTCTATATCAGTTCTTGGTTTGATCTTGCCATGACGGATGAAATAGAACAGTTCACTGTTGAGCGTCGGATGATGAAACCCAAAGGGTGCTTCCGGTTCGGGAAGTCCGTACGACGTGTTGCTGCCCTGTACGAGCCTGATGAGTAGTCCCGTTGCCCGCCGCCAAACAGCCGATGGCAGGTACTGCATAAGCCCGCCAATCGTGTCCGTAGGTTTGCCACCGATAAACTTGGGCACTACCCAGTAGCCCCTTCGCCAGCTGATGTCAGTGCTTGCCGATACGCGGCAGGACTCCACAGCAACATCGCAGGCGGAGTTGCCGCCACCGATGACAAGCACCCGTTTGCCGGCAAAAGCAGAAAATCGCTTCACATCATGCGAATGCATTAAGGTACCTGTGAATGCTCCGGGATACTCCGGGTAGCGAGGCTTCCAGTGATGACCGTTGCACACAGCAAGAGCATCAAAGATCTGTGTCGAAGAGAGGTTATTTTTCCGGGTGGTGACGTTCCACTTTCCCGAGGCGTCCCGTTCACATTTTTCAACCAGCGTGTTAAACTGAATATGTTTGTACACGTCGAAGTGGTGAGCATAGCCTTGAAAGTACATGGCCAGCTGCTGATGGGAAGGATAGTCGGGATAATTCGGGGGCATCGGATAGTCGTCGTACTGCGAGAGCGATTTGGAGCTGATGATGTGCGTCGTTTCAAATACACTGGAGTGTGAGGCTGTATCACTGTAGATCCAGTTTCCGCCGACCTCGCTCCCGTAGTCATACACCACGATACTCAATCCCTGGTCCAGCAGGTTTTTGGCGGCCGTTATGCCGGAAGGGCCGGCGCCAATTACGCAAACACGTTTCTTTTCGGGCATGCTTTGCTTTGTGAAGGAGCATCAAGTAAACAAATTCCAGCGCAATTTGAAACGTACAGTTAACGCCCAGGAACAGTCCGGAAGTCGAAGTATCCGGGACTCCATTGAGCAACGACCAAAATTGCTTACCCGCAAATTAGTTTGAATTCGATTACTCCAGGACAATCTTTGTTGCAGCGCTTCCGCGGTTGGACAGCACCCGGACAACATACATGCCCTTTGGCCAACCTTGAACCGGTACCTTAAGTTCGGCAGTGCCCTCATCTACTTGCTTCTGCAATAGCAGCCGTCCCTGAAGATCATAGACGGAAACGCTGGCATTGTCCGCCAAGCCAACCGCAACGGTGAAACTTTCGCGGGCTGGACTTGGAAAAACGGCAATGCCGCTGGCACCAGCCTCTTCGAGAGAGGTAATGATCCTTTCAAAACAGTCCTTGACAACGATGGAAACGCTCTTAACCACACCGGCCATACCATTCACTGTTTGTCGTACAAAAACGGTCTGTGACCACTTGGGCTCATACGTGGCTCCGGTGGCAATGCGGTGGGTTGCCAGCTTGTCAGAGAACCACTCAATATTTTCGCCAAGGGCTGTAATCACCGGATTTTTTGGATCATACGTGTACTGGCAATACGTAACCGTGGTGTCGTTGACCAGTGGCGCGAAAGGAATGGGTGTAAATGTCGCTTCTGCAGACACAGCAGAACCTGCAAATGATTGATCGACGGCCTGTATTTTCCAGGTATATTCCTGTCCTGGAATCAGATTGTTGAGCGTTAATTCATGAAGGACCCTGCCGTGGCTAAGTTTTGGACGATGGCCCGTCACTGGGTCGAAAACACTTGCCGAAAACTCAACGCCCGATTGAAAAAGTGCTACATCATAGGTAATCGCTTCCGGGCGGGTGTGATCATCCACGGGAGCATCCCAACGAAGGTGAACGCCGGTGGTGTCCTGTACAGCTACCAGGTTCGTCGGAGCCGAGGGAGGTGTGTTTGTTATGCCTCCCCCGCTGATCAGCTGATTGACCAAAAGTTTCATGTAGGGCTCTCCATAAGTGGGGCTCAGCAAATCCATGTCGCCGTCTGAATCGAAGTCAATCAGCCGAGCCTCGGGATGGATTCCGAAGCCAAGCCATGACCGCACAAATTGACCATTCCCCACGTTGTCGTAATACGGCCCTTTCCCAGACGAGAAAAGCAAGTCGAGGTCACCGTCGTGATCAAAGTCCGCCCAGCAACCGGAAGTCGGGCTGTAACTTTTGGGGAACGAAATAGGCATTAAGGAAAGAACCGGAATACCAGTGGTATCCACACCCAGGTTCTTGAATAACCGGGATGGTGTGTAACTGTCGACTGACGTTGAGAAAACATCAAGCAAGCCGTCACCGTCGAAATCGATCCCTTGATTCGCAGCAGATTCAAAGATCCACGGCGTCTCTCGGAGACCGGCCGGCGAATTCAGGTGTAGGTAGTTCGCATTCTGCTGGAATGCCCTAATGATGTCCTCGTCACCATCCGCATCGAAATCGCCCACGGTCACCTGCGCAGAACAATAACTGCAAATGGTGGTCGTCATGCTCGGTACCGGTACATAATCTGACCAAGAGTTCTTCCGAAGCAGCGAAGAATAATTGTAAGACGTAGCGTAGTTGACAAAGAGGTCAAGGTCATTGTCCATATCAAAGTCCCAACCTTCCCGGATATTCCGTGAATAGACTGAAAAATAGTTGGAGTATAGCGTAAAGGTAAAGTCCGGGTTATTCTGGAAGATCTCCGTCCGAAAACCTCCATTGCGATGGTAAAAGTTGAAGATGTCAATACGGTGATCGCCATTAATATCCAGAAACTTGACCTCACCCTGGCTTGAAGCCACCGGATCACCGACCGTTTGCTCGATCCATCCGGCTGGCGTATTCTCGAAAACAGAGCTCTTGATGTGTGTCATCTGCCCATCGGCTATCCGGATGCCATACAAGAGCACATCGCTTCTTCCATCGCCATTAAAATCTCCGACATCAAGGGAGCCAGACACATTGGGGAACGTGGAGTCTTCAGGGACAAACAGGTTCGTGTTCCATTCGGCGGTGTTTGAGCTGGCCGACAGTGACCCGCTTTTGCGAGCCTGAACACGGTAGGTATAGCGGTTATTGTAGGTGAGATTATCATCCGTGAATTCCGTGGTGTTGGGAGCGAGATCAGCGATAAGGGTGTAGCCGGAATCTTCAGAGCGCCGCTCTACCACGTAGCCGTCCTCCCCTGTCAGGTCATCCCAGGTGAGCCGTACTTTGTTCAGCAGCAATCGCGTTACCTCGAGGTTGGAAGGGCCTTCAGAAATGCTGAAAGGTAATTCGGTTGACCAACCCGACAAGGCAAAGGAAGCATCGACCGCCTGCACCTTGGCTGTATAATTGCCTGCGGGCAGATCATTAAACGTATACGACGTTCTGAAGCCGACGTTGCCGGGAGCTACCAGCCGGCGAAAGGAACCCGTCGGATCGGTGGCCGGATGAAGCCAGGACTTGCCCCCGGAATCTTTTACCCACAAGTTGTAACTCATGTAGACGGCTGGCGTGTTGTTATCCGTTGACGGGGACCAGGTAAAGACGGCTTCATTCCCTACCCTGGACAGTTGAAGATTGGTTGGGGTTGACGGGGGCGGATTCGCTGTGGAAATAAGGTTCTTGTGTATACGGGCGCCTGTGGCAATATCCAAATCACCATCGTTTTCCATGTCGGTCAGGAAAGCCGTCACCAGGTAGTTCCCTGCCAGTGGGCCGAAGTCCGTGTAGCTTCCGGTACCGGTATTCAATAGAAGCCTGATGGTTGATTGGGACAACAGGATATCGGGCCAACCATTGAGGTCGACATCGGCAATTTCAACCCGTGGAGGGGTTACGATGTTGAACGTAAAGTCCTTTGGGTTGTCGAAAACGAAATTCCCATGACCCTGCAGTATCCGTAACGATGAGCCAAACGGCTGGGCGAGGTCCAATTTGCCATCTCCGTTGTAATCGACAAAGAACGGATTGTACAGGGTAGGAAGTGTCGCCTTTCGTTCAAAACTCCTGCCCTTCAAGTTTCTGAAAAGCTCGGCCGGTTGGCCAGAAGCGTAATCGTATCCTGAAAACAACACATCCTGAAACCCATCCCCGTCAATGTCGCCTACCTGGATGACTCCGGAATAGTCGGGACCACCTTGCGGGTGAAATTGGTAACCGCTATCGGAAAATGTTCCATCAACTGATTGGAGCAACAGTCGGTAAATGGCAGGGATGCCGCTGCCCGTGCCATGGGAAAATAAAAGGTCGGATCTGCCGTCATTGTTCATGTCCACGACATGAAGGTTTGATGTTTTGGGGGCCCAATCAGTCAGGAACTGTACGGAAAACGCACCCCCATCGTTTCTCAGCACAGCGAACCTTCCGGAATTGTAGTACGATCCGATAAGGGCAACCGCATCAATGTCGCCATCACTGTCGATATCGGCTCTTTTGAAAATCATGCCATCGTAGGGGTATTCCAATACCGGCAGAAAAGGCCCGACATTGTCGAACCACCCGTTACCGTTGTTGTTGAGTAACACAGATTTTGAACCGCCGGCAAAACCAATGTCTAAGTCGCCATCACCGTCAAAGTCAGCGGATGCACTCCCAGCCTCTGCGTTGATGGAAATTCCCAGCGCACTCAATGTGGTGTCTTGAAACACTAATGTTACCTGCCCGCTTACCGCTAAGGGGAGGAAGAACAGAAACAGCAGGAATATTCGAGCACCCTGAAGAATCATGGAATCAGGTTTCCCTCCTTTGAAATAGTGAGAAACAACAATTGCATGCTTGCCGCCTCGGCTTGGTAGTCTCCGCTTGCCCGATCATAATTGACTGTACCAAACATGAGGAAGTGACCCGCTGGAGTTAGGATTACGTCGTCGAAGCGCGCGTAATACCGAAAGAAGGAATGATCCCATATTATTTCCCCACCCTGGCTCAGCTTGACGCATCGCATGTTTCCAAAAAACAGGTAAATAAATGAGTCAACTTCCTTGACGACCACGGAGGATTTTCCTCCCGAGTAAGGCCAGGACATGCCTTTAGATGGAATTTCTTGTTGCCAGACGAACTGCAATGTGCTATCGAAGCGGGTAATGAACAGCGGGCTATTGGTATCCAGGGGTGAGTCATTGTTGGTTATAAACCCGTTTGCCAGGTTCGTGATGGCCGTGATGCTTTTCCCAGCGGGGAAATACTTACTGAAAAGCGATGTTCCCCCCAGGTTAGCGCCGGTAAGTACTGAGGTGCTGGAATAATCGCCCTTCCAGAAATATCCGGCGACCTGGCTTTCATTGAGGATGAAGTAATCGGACAAGGTGTAATCAGCTACGCCAAAATAGGGTGCGTGGCGCACGATGGATCCAGTCTGCAGATCAAGGCGCTTCACTTCAGCATGACGCACGGAGTCAAAGACGAGAATGGCGTTGTCATCAATGATCTTCATGTCCAGCGGCGTGTCATATAAATAATAGCTGGTCTCGATCTGGCCGTCCGGATTGAAGATTTTCAAGGCGTAATCATCGACAAGGGCAATTCTGTCGTTTGCAAGTGATTGAATGGAACCAAGGTGCGGATACCAATCAAGTTCCAACTTCATTGGGATCCCTGAAGCGACTCCGTTCTCATCGATATGCAGGAAATAGTAGTCCTCGCTCGTACTATTGTCTATCAACTCATACAGTATGTTAAAGCCACCCTGTCGCTGAAACACCCTGATGCCCCACTCTCCGACTGTAGGGTTCCCGAATGTCCGGGGAGCCGGGTGTACTGAAATGGAGGTATCCTTTACAATGAAGTAGGTACGGCCC
>CAYMPU010000163.1:0-22166 GCA_964392375.1 uncultured Ohtaekwangia sp.
TCAACGGCACCATCCCCAAAGGCGAGTACGGCGGTGGAGAGATGTGGATCTATGCGCTGGGAAAGTATAAAATCACTAAGGAGAAGAAGGATGGGTTCTATTTCCGGCTCAACAGTAAGGAAGTCAATGGAGAGTACCGGATATATAAGATCAAAGAAAAAGAGTTTCTCTTCGAGCGCGTAGATCAGCCGCAGATCAATTACCTCTCCGACGTCATTGAACCGATGCTTTCTGAGGTCGCCGAGAAGGTACCCGTTGGAAAGGAATACCTCTATGAAGTCAAGTGGGATGGTATTCGTGCACTCATCGCCCTGGAAGACGGGCAAGTGCGCATCCGGAGCAGGAATCACAATGACATCACGGCCCAATTCCCTGAATTGCATGCTGCCGATAAAGCTTTCCGGGCAACGAATGGGTTGTTCGACGCAGAGATCGTTTGTCTGGACAAGTCGGGCAAGCCGGATTTCAAGAAGGTGATCCACCGCCTGATGAATACGGGTGAGACCAACATCCAGAAGAACAGCAAGGCTTCACCGGTACACTGCTATATTTTCGACTGCCTGTATCTTGATGGCCGGCCGTTGGTCAACGAGACGCTCGAGAAGCGGAAGGAATTCCTGAACGATGCCCTCAAACCCGACACGCCTTACCGTGTAAGTGAAGTGGTTGAGGATGGAGAATCCTTGTTTGAAGCAGCCCGTGAGCATGCCCTCGAGGGCATCATGGCCAAACGCAGAGACGGCAAGTACCTGCCCGGACGACGAAGTGATCTTTGGCAGAAGGTGAAAGTTCGCAACACCGTTGAATGCTTCATCGTCGGTTATACTCCGGGAAAGGGCAATCGTGAGAATACATTTGGAGCGCTGCAGATAGCCCAGGAGGTTGAGGGTAAGCTTCACTACCGGGGCAAGGTGGGAACCGGATTTGACGATGCAATGGCCAAGCAGTTGTTGGGGCAGATCAAGAAACTGAAGGCAACCAAAGAACCCAAGATGTCAGGCGGCAAGGTGGTCGATGAGAAAGTCACGCAGTGGATTGAACCTTCACTGGTGGCGGAGATCAGTTACGCCCAAATCACGCGCGATAAGATGTACCGAGAACCTGTTTTTGTGAGGTTAAGGCCGGACTTGGGGTAGCAACCTCATGATGAACCTGCCTGTAACAGCTACTTACATACTTTTGGCATAACCTTCTCCGCTTCCTTGATTCCCATCCTCAAAGCATTCTTCAGATCGCCGCATGCGAGGATTGAATTGCCTGTATTCTGATAGGCGATGCCACGGTTGAAGTAGGCGATGGCGTAGTTGGGACCCAGGATGATGGCTGCGGAGTAGTCTTCAAGGGACTCTTTCCAGTTACCGAGTTTGGAGACCACGTTACCCCTGCATACCCAGGCTTTGGGGTCCTTGTCATCGAGTTTAAGCGCATGGCTAAAGTCGGCGAGCGCCCCTGGCAGGTCATTGAGTTTTTCCTTGACGAGCCCGCGGTTGATATAGTTGTCGGGCTCATTGGGTTCTAGTCGGACAACTTCATTGTAGTCTTCCAAAGCCCCTTTCAGATCGCCTTTCTGGAGTCGCTGGTAGGCGCGCTCGGCACGGGGGTACGGCAATTTCTCGTTTTTGGCGATGCTCTCGCTAAGAAGTTTTTCCGCGTTCTCGTTTTCACCGGCAAGTGATTTGACGGCTGCCAAATTGTGAAGTGCCAGGCTGTTATCAGGGTCGAGTGCAAGTGCTTTTTCGTAGTCTTCGGCAGCTCCTGCCTTGTCACCCCGCTCGATCCGGGCCAGTCCTCTATTGACATAGTAGGGTGCGCTAGTGGGGGACAGTGCTATGGCCGAGTCAAGCCAGTTGATGGCAATAGCGTAGCGCTTGAGGTGGGTTTCAATTTGGCCGAGGTAGTTGTAGATGTGATCTTTGCGGCCCGACTGCGCAGTTTGAATCGAGGTGGATCCGTTGCCGAACCTCTCCTGGCTATAGTAGACCGTATTGGTTTCCGTCGATGGAGGCATGGTGAGGAGTTTAAGGAAATCCTGTCGGGCGGGCAGATATTGCTTGGCATCGAAGCGCAGAACGGCACGGTTGAAGAGGCCTTCGCTGTCTTCAGGTTTCAGGTCGACATAGATATTGAAGTCGGTTAGTGCTTTGGCAGCTTCACCGAGATTTTCGCGGGCGATGGCTCTTGACCGGTAGGCCTCAGCGTACCGTGGATCGAGTCGCAGGGCTTCGGTGTAATGGGCCTGTGCTTTAAAATACTCCTTGTTGGCGAGGGCTTTTTCACCTTTCTCATAGAGCTCGATAGCCTTTGCCCGGTTGGCTACAGATGCTACCTGGGCAGGGCAATGGAGGCTCAGCAGCAAGGCGGGCAGAATTATCAGAAAGGCTATTCGCATGGGAATGTTAAAGACCAAGTTAGTGAGTTCTACTGAAGGGTGGGGAGTGGCGCTTGGTTTAGTCTGGAATCACTGTCGACAACCACTTCAATTCTTACATAACAAAAAAGCCTGTAATTCATTGAATTACAGGCTCTATATGCTTGGCGGACCGGACGGGACTCGAACCCGCGACCTCCTGCGTGACAGGCAGGCATTCTAACCAGCTGAACTACCGGTCCTTCCCAGGTTTGAGGGTTTGTTTGCACCCACCTTCAAAACAAGGCTGCAAAGATAGTTTTTGAGGTTGGTAATCCAAAAAATACTTTGTTTTCAACGCTTATGCTGAACTTGGGTTCTTTCACAGTATCCGGATGTTGATTTCATGCGACTGAATACCAGCCAACTCATTGTGTCGCTTGCCTTGCTACTTTTTCCATTGTGGGGCATTGCGCAGGCCATCGACTTGACGCCAAGTTTCAGAATGATGGGTAGCGACGCCTATGTGCGGCTGCACTACGAGAATGACTTCTTCTCGGCCACGGACTACTACTACAGTCAGGGAATAAACCTGGAAATAGTTCACCCGGTGTTCCAAAAGTTCTTCATGACCAAGATGCTTGTTTCAGCCAGAGACAATCGACAGTCGGGGGTAGCTTTTGAGCACAATGGGTATACGCCCACGAGTACGGATTCCGAAGCCATCTTGTACGGCGACCGACCTTATGCCGCGACGCTCACGGCACGGTTGTTTTCAAGCAGCAGCAACGACAGCCTGCGTAAGCGCATTACTTCTTCACTAACCTTAGGGGTGATCGGACCTGCGGCAGGTGGCAAGGCGATGCAATCGACGATCCACCAGTGGATCAATGACGCACAGCCGTTGGGATGGCAGAATCAGATTCAAAACGATGTGGTTGTCAATTATGAAGTCGGGGTCGAAAGAAATTTAGTATCATCGCCTGGGTTGTTTGTCATGAATGCGAACTGGAAGATTCGTGCAGGCACATTGAACACAAAGGCCTCTGTTGGAGCGGTATTTCTTTTGGGCAGACTCAACGGGTGTATAGCATCACTTTTTACGAAGGTGCATTCCTCGTCGCCGCACAAGCTCACGTTTCATCTGTATTGGCAACCGATGGTAAATCTTGTTGGCTATGACGCCACGCTCCAGGGAGGTGTATTCAACAAGAACAGCCCCTATACAATTTCCGCAGAGGATATTACCCGACTTACTTTTCAATCCAATGCAGGAATTGTTATGAATGTAGCCTGGCTCACCCTTGAGTACTTCCAGACCTTTCTCACGAAGGAATTTGAGACCGGCATGTCGCACCAATGGGGCGGCGTCCGAATTGGCGTAAGGCTTTAGCGGAGATGCATAGCGCTACTGTGGCGGCTCATTGATTTTCAGCCAGTAGGAACCAATTTCTGCCACAGCTTTGTCCAGGGCCTCAAAGGCCACGGGCTTCACGACGTAACCGTTCGCACCCAGGTCATAGCACTCTTCAATGTCCGGGTACTCCTTCGAGGAGCTAAGGACGACGGTGGGAATACGTTTTGTGCGGGCGTCATTCTTGATTCTCATCAGGCATTCCTTGCCATGGACACGTGGCATTTTCAGGTCGATCAGGATGAGTTTGGGGATGTTCTTGATTTGTCGTTCCGTGTAACTTCCCTGTCCAAAAAGGAAATCAAGGGCAGCGCTTCCATCTTTCACATGAAATAGCGGGTTGGTGGGGTTTGTCTTTTTTAAGATGCGAGTGATCATTTCGGCGTCACTGGCATTGTCTTCGATCAGAAGTACGTCAATTTCTTGTGTCATTGTTTTAAGTTTAGGGTTGTGTATGGTTTGATTATTTGGATGGATTCGCAATCTCGTCGACTTCGGCCTGTTGCGGTGGCTTATTGACGATGAGCCAATACAGGCCGAGGTAAGCAATCACTTTTTGAAATTCATCGAACTCCACAGGTTTTACTACGTATCCGTTGGCGCCCAGCTCATAGCATTCTTTTATATCGGTGTCTTCCCGTGACATCAATTCGCGTTTTATTTGGGTGCTATGATTTCGATTGCTCAGGAGGGATGTTTCGAGGTAGCGAAAAATTGAAAACGGCCCCTTCATTCACTTTACCTTCTGCCCACACCCGCCCTCCATGTTTGGATATGATGCGATGCACAATGGCCAGTCCAACACCGGTGCCTTCGAAGGTCTCATCACTGTGTAGACGCTGGAACACTCCAAATAATTTGCTAGCATAGCGCATGTCAAAGCCAGCGCCGTTATCCCTTATATAGTAATCGATCTCATTGCCTTCTACATGACAACCGATTTCGATATGCGTAACTTCCTTGAGTTTGGAGTACTTGACAGCATTTGCGATAAGGTTCGACCACACCTGTTTGATGGCATTGCTGTCGCCCATCACGGACAGCAGATCGTGCACCACAATCTCAATATTCCGTGTAGGATACTCACTTTTTACTTCGGTGCACATACTCAACACCATTTCATGCATAGGGATTATTACGTTGACCAATTCCTTCCGTCCCAGACGGGAGAAGCTCAAAAGGTCGTCGATGAGCTGTCCCATCTTGGTGGCGTAGATCATGATGTTGTTCATGACCCGCGTCGCTTCAGGATCGAGATTGGCTCCGTGATCCTCCTTGAGTATGCGTGCATACCCGTGTACAGCGCGAAGTGGCGTGCGTAAGTCGTGGGCTACCGAATAGGAAAATGACTCCAGCTCTTTGTTCACCATTTCCAACTGGGCCGTTCGTTGAATTACCTTTTGCTCAAGTTCTTCGTTCAGCTGACGAATGCCATCCTCTGCTTTCTTGAGTTCTTTGTTGGCGATGGTTAACTCTGTGGCTCGCTTTTCCTTCTCTTCATTTTGAAAGGCCAACTCTTTATTGGCGATGGTCAATTCGGCAGCCCGTTTCCCTTTCTCATCGTTTTGAAAGGCGAGCTCTTTGTTGGCAATGGTTAACTCTGCGGCACGCTTTCCCTTCTCTTCGTTCTGGAATGCAAGCTCCTTGTTAGCAATGGTCAGTTCGGCGGCTCGTTTGCCTTTCTCGTCGTTTTGAAAGGCCAGTTCCCTATTGGCTATGGTTAGCTCGGCGGCACGCTTTCCCTTTTCCTCGTTTTGAAAGGCGAGCTCCTTATTGGCAATGATCAACTCGGCGGCACGTTTTTCCTTTTCATCGTTCTGAAAAGCGAGTTCTTTATTGGCCACGATGAGTTCAGCGGCTCGCTTTTCCTTTTCCTCATTCTGAAAGATGAGTTCCTTGTTTGCGATGATCAGCTCGGCTGCGCGCCTTTCCTTTTCTTCATGCTGAAACTCCAGTTCCTTTGTAAAATTGGTGTCCAGGTGTTTACCATCACTTGCGTCAGGAACCGATTGATTTGAATTGGTGACTGTAGTATCCTCGGGGTTGGTCATGAATCGAACGTATTTGGATAGGGGGTAAGCCGGTTTGTATTACAATGACTTTGCCAAAATTTCAATTAGTACTGCCTAACCTTTTTCCGTTATTAAGTGCTGGAGCCAAAAGTAAATGGGGAGATTAATCCACAATGCCAGAAGTTTTGTGGAGCGGATGGGACAATTGTTGGCGTGGGGCGAGAATGTGCACGCAGTGACTCAGTGATTCTCCTCGATCTCTCGGTGCGCCCAGTACAGCCCTCTAACATCCGCCTTCCATCGTGGTATCACATAGACCATGATGATCTCCTCAACCAGTTCGGCAGCAGTAACGCCCATAGCGACATAGAAAAGGGGATAGTATGGTTGACCCAGGAAGAAAAGTGAGCAGAGAAACACGCCTTGTAAAATGGCTGCGGCCTTGGCTCCATAGGTGTGAAAACTGGTTGTCTTCTGGTACTTGACCAGCGAAAATACCAGTTGGATCATGAACAGGATGAAGGTGCCAAGAATCACGGGCCATACCACCGAAAGAAAATCACCATGAAAAACGATAACGCCAAGAAAGGAAGCGAGTATGGTCAGGTCGTCACCCAGGGAATCCAGCCGCGAGCCGAGGATGCTGATCACGTTGAACTTACGCGCCAGATAGCCATCAACGGCGTCCGTGAGAAAGCTCACCAGCACCAGCCACTTGAATGCATCCTCACGGTGCATAAAAAGTAGAACAATGAAAACAGGGAAGGCGGCTACACGGAAGAATGTGATGGTGTTCACCAGCCGCATCGGCCGGGGTGATTGAAAAAGCAAGTAGTATAGCGGATTGAACTTCTCCATGGGGCCCCACAAATTAGCTCAACCGGGTAAATACCCAACACGCATTTCACAGTTGATCCCGATGACGAAAATCAGGGCCCGGTCGCTCAAATGACCTTGAATCGGTCGGCTCATGAGGGTACCTTAAGGGTGGCAGCGATGCCCCCTGTAGTCGTAATTATTTGCTCAAATGAAAGCACTATGAAAAATCAAACCGGTATGTGGATCGATGGCAGCAAGGCTGTTATCATCACGTTAGTCGATGGGAAGGAACGTGTCGATCAGGTTGAAGCCGACATCGAGAACCCCGTACACCTCTATGGGGAAGGGGATCATGGTGTAAGGATGGGAAGTCGACACCTGGTACCAGAGAAGAAATTTGACGAACGCAGGAAGAATCAACGAGACCAGTATTTGGACACCGTTTTGGAGAAAGTAAAGTCCACCGACGAGCTCTATCTCTTTGGTCCCGCTGAAACGCGCACGCTCTTGCAACACAAGATTGATGCCGAGAAGGCGTACAAATCACTATCGGGGAAACTGCGTGCCGTAGAGCCGGCAGACACAATGACGCCGAAGCAGATGGTGGCGAAGGTGAAGAAGTTTTATGGGTGGACTTGAAGTTGCCACACCTGCCCGCCTTGCCTAATCGAAACATTATTTTGGATGAGGTGTACTGGCCAGGCAGGCGGGGATTACACAGATGAACACAGATTAGCCTGGGAGCATTGGAAAAGTTTTTCTCAATCTCTCTAATCTAATCCGTGATAATCAGTGCAATCCCCGCCTGCCCGGCCTTGGAAACTTCAACCTAATCTATCATTATGGCAAGGCGGGCAGGTGTGGCAAAAAGCCTACTCCCGGACTTTGCCCGTAAACACACTCGCCTTGGCATTAAATGGATTGCCTGACCCGCGGCGATAGGACACGACCTGCCCTGTGTGCCAGAGCGCATCGGCGATGGGGCCGTTGAGTTCGTTCCAGAAAGGGAACTCAGTAACCCCACGGTCACTCTTGAAGATGACCTTCAGCTGACCGATTTCCTGATCGGTGGCTTTCTTGAGTATCTCACTGGCATCACGAATATTCTCCAAAGTTCTTCGACGCATTTCTTCAAACGACAACACGGGTTTCTTGACTGTGTTATCATTCGGGAGGTTGCGTGTCGCATTCACAATCGTCAGGGTGAGGTCGTAAATGTGGGTGATCGTCTCCAGTGTGGTGCGACCGTCCTTGTTAGCCTGGAACGTGAGGTCTTCCTGGCGAAGTCCTTCCGTCGCCCAGTAATAGCGAAAGCCAAGTCCGTCGACAACACGCGCTGCCACGGTGCCGGCGGTATAGGTTGCCGGGTAGGCAGGGATTTCGCGGTAGGGAAGTTCTGTTTGGGCCAGGGTGGGTAGCGCGCTCAGCAGGATGAGGGCAACGAGTTTACTTTTCATAGTTGTAGGGTTTACGCTACAACGATAGAAAGTGCCCCGAGGTTTGATTAAAGTAGCCACAGATTTCACTGATTAACACAGATTTATTATATGCTGTATTCATCTGTGCAAATCTGTGAAATCCCCGCCTGCCTGGCCAATACACCTCACCTAAATTATGTTTCGATCAGGCAAGGCGGGCAGGTGTGGCAAACCTTTTACTTCACCGCACCTGAAAATATCGAGTTGAACAAGAGTTTATAAGTCCCATGGGTCTGCCCGCGGAACTGGGGACGGAAGCCGAACAGGATCACATGGCCTTTACCGTAACCCACATTCATCATTGCTGACTTGTCCTTCAGGTAACGGTCCTGACCTTTGGCCCATCCGCTCATCAGCAGATCTTTGCTGGCGTATTTTACCACTTCCTTTACATCAGGCCCGGGAGCAAGGGGCGTGTTTTCATTTCCGCCTTCACCTTTGCGCTGGGGGATGATCTTCTTGAACGACCGACTGCGCTGGAAGGACGCCGCTGTCTCAGGCTGCATGCCATACGCCAGCGGATTGGTGACATCCACGTTGATGCGAATGAGTGAACCCGGGATGAAGAACTCATTGGGCGTCAACCCAGCGGTAAGGTCCTGAACGGGCAAGCCAAATTGTTCGATGGCAAAGCCCGTGGATTGATCAAGGCAAATCAGTGTTCCGCCACCAGCGGTGTAGCGCTCGATGGCTTGGACGCCGGTGAGTCCAATACCGCCTACAAACTGATCAGGCATTTCGCCCTTGCGGTGGCCGTGCATGATTTCCTCACCGCGTTGTGATGGCAGCAGGATGGCGGAATAAATACTGAGGTTCCTGGTTTGTATGTCGGTATCATGGAGCGTATCGATATCAAAATCAAACTGCTCCAATACCCAGCGTGTCCAGCCTTCATCGATGTTGTCGACCCACGATTTGTAGATGCCCACTTTCACTTTGAGCATGGGTTTGATGGCAGCAGGCTTTGTTCCGATACCCTGAACCGTAACGCCAGTCTCCTGGGTGATTTTGGAGATTGCATTCGCCGTCTTCGATCCCTTCTCAACAATGAATGTTCCCGCTGCGTAGTTCGTGCCGCCATCGTTAAAGGCTGCCGTAGATACATGCACTTTTTCGCCGGCCTTCAACAACCGGTTCACAGCTTTCGCACTGGCATTGTCCTGGCGGTTGATGGCATAGCCAAACCCTGCATTCCCTTTCACGGCGCCAGCGGCCACGGAAACTTTTGTCTCCAGCTTCTGCGCTGTGGCTGTAAACGATGTGGTGACACGATCCACTTTTACACCCATCTGCATCGGCAGTGTCCAGCCCGTAAGGTCATAGGGAGGAATAGGAGGTCCGCCCGGGAATTGGTAGAGGTCAGGATAGTTCTGCTTCTCCATCAGGTCGGCGAGGTAAGGGCGGAAGGCCTGCGCTCCATAGAGGATGTAGGAACCTTCGGGATAGTCGGTGGTGCCCACTTTGAACGCGGCGGTAGCGCGGTGCACTTCAATGCCACCCTGCATCATGACATTCACCAGGTTGTCGCCCGATGCAGCATCCCATTGGTTTTTCGGAATGATGTACGCGAATGCGCCGGACTTGTCTTCAATGGCATCGCGTCCCATTTGGTAGACGTTGTAGAGTAGCTCATCATGTTTCTCCGCTGCCAGGTCGAGTACCGCCATCGAGGCTTCAAGCATGTAATTCACCGCATCACGGAAATGCGACTCGCCGCCTTTCCAGGGATACGCATAGAAGATATCGGTACCATCGGTGGTTTTTCCTCCCACCGATTTGGGCAATGAATCAACCGGGTAGAAGCGCGGTGTAGGACTTGCGTGGGATGTCTCTGTGAGGATACCGATCTGGTTGTGATAGTATGGCGCGGTGCGCATGCCACCGTTCCACCACATTTCAAACGTTGTTTGCGAAATGGCTCCTGGCATTTTCTTCATGGCAAAACGGTTGGCCATGGCTGTGCCCACGAGATTGACACCGGTCGTAACGCCGGGGTGAATTCTTGGATTTACGGGGCTCCGGAAGGGGGGGATGAAGATCCTTGCCCATGATGGTGCGGTCTGGTGATGATTGTGGACGATCTGGGGATACCACTGGCTATAGAGGACAGTCGTCACTGCCTTGGTCTCCGGCATGTTGCTCATGAACCAGTCGCGGTTGTTGTCGTGGCCGACATACTCCTGATAGAGAATGGGAGGGTCGGATGTTTCAAAGGGGGTGCCCACATATTTGCGGTACCAGGAGCCGACAATATCGAGGCCATCCGGATTGATGACGGGCACCAGGAGGGTGATCACGTTGTTGCGGATATTCTTCATCTCATCCGATTCTTCGGCAGCAATGCGGTACGCAAGTTCCGGAGTCATTTGCGCATGGGCTTTTTCGCTGGCATGCATGCCGCCGTCAAACCAAACAATGGCTTTTCCTTCTTTTGAAAGTTTGCGTGCCTCTTCCGCACTCACCGAACCACGGGCAAGTTTGGCGCTGATGTCTTTCCACTTGTCGAGCGATTTCATATTCTCTTCGCTGGAGATGAAGATCAGTTTCATCGAGCGGCCGCGAACGGACTTGCCGATTTCAACCATCTGCACACGGTCAGTCGCTGCGTCGAGTTTATCGTAGTATGCCAGCATCTGGTCGTACGTGGCCATCTTGTAATCCGCCCCCGGCTCGAAGCCAAAGGTATCGGCAGGCTTGGGGATCTGACCAAACGAGAGGGTCGTGACCGAGATTGCAATCAAAAAGAAAAGAAGGCGTTTCATGGGTTTTACGGAAGTTAGTTTTGTACGAAACAATCACATTCGCCTATAGTCTAAAGACAGATTTTGCTAAGTGGCAATTTGGGGTGATAGACCTTAAACCCTTCACTGTGAAACACTCGGGGCGGGCAATCAGGAACCCTGAACTTGCTACGCTGAACCTTGAACGGTACATAGTGGAGGAGATTCAAAAATCTTGTAATTTTGCCCACTTCACGAAACGAACGAAATGAATCTACTGGATTTCGAAAAGCCTATCGCCGAACTGGAAGCCAAGCTTCACGATATGAAGGGTCTGGCCGGTGATAGTGACGAAAGTGTTACGCAGGCCATTCACGCACTCGAGAAAAAGATACACGACTTAAAAAAGGAGACCTTCGAAAATCTTACCGGGTGGCAACGTGTACAACTTTCCCGTCATCCCGACCGCCCCTATACCTTCGACTATATCTACGAAATCACCACGGACTTCATCGAACTTCACGGCGACCGCAATGTCGCCGACGACAAGGCGATGATTGGTGGTTTAGGCACTATTGAAGGACAAACCTTCATGCTCATCGGGCAACAGAAGGGACGCAACACCAAGCAACGTCAGATGCGCAACTTTGGGATGGCCAATCCCGAAGGATACCGCAAGGCCTTGCGACTGATGAGGATCGCCGAGAAATTCAACAAGCCCATTGTTACGTTCATTGATACACCAGGCGCTTTTCCCGGATTGGAAGCGGAAGAACGCGGACAAGGAGAAGCCATTGCGCGCAATTTGAAAGAGATGTTCATGCTAAAAGTGCCTGTCATCTGCATCGTCATCGGTGAAGGTGCATCGGGCGGTGCGCTGGGTATTGCGGTCGGTGACCGCGTATTCATGCTCGAGAACACCTGGTATTCTGTGATATCACCCGAGTCTTGCTCATCTATTCTTTGGCGCACCTGGGACTATAAAGAGCAAGCTGCTGAAGTGCTCAAGCTCACGGCCAAAGACATGAAGGATCTCAAACTCATTGACGGCATCATCAAAGAACCACTGGGCGGCGCCCATACGGATATGGAGATTATGTCGCAGGAGCTGAAGCGCGTTATTCTGGAGACGACGAAAGAACTGTCAGCGCTTTCTGCCGAGGAGCGTATCCAGCAACGAATTGAGAAGTTCTGCTCGATGGGGGTGGTGAAGGAGTAGTAGGAGTTAGGAGTAAGGAGTCAGGAGTCAGGAGATAGGAGCATGAAGTTGCACACGATAGAGACGGGTTTCTTTAAGCTGGATGGCGGGGCGATGTTTGGCGTGGTGCCAAAGTCGTTGTGGCAGAAACTCAATCCTCCGGACGGCAACAACCTTTGTACCTGGGCCATGCGATGCCTGCTCATCGAGGATGGCGACCGACTCATCCTGATCGACAACGGGATCGGGGATAAGCAAGATCCAAAGTTCCTCAGTCACTATCATCTTCACGGTGAGCATTCCCTGTTGAGTTCCATCGCTACCGCAGGGTATTCCCCCAATAATATCACGGATATGTTCCTCACCCACCTGCACTTTGATCATTGCGGCGGGGGTGTTCGTCGCGATGGAGAAAAATTTGCCCTAACCTTTCCCAAGGCGACCTACTGGAGCAACCCGGAGCACTGGCTTTGGGCGACGGAACCCAACGCGCGTGAGAAGGCCAGTTTCCTGAAAGAGAATATCAACCCGATGCAGGAAAGTGGACAATTGCGCATGGCTTACATTGATCAGGATAGTCCGATACCGTCGGTTGACATCCTCTTCGTGTCCGGTCACACCGACAAAATGATGCTGCCCATGATTCCTTATAAAGGAACCACGGTTTGCTACATGGCCGACCTTATCCCATCGGTGGGGCATATTCCAGTGCCATATGTGATGGGCTATGATACGCGGCCGCTGATCACGATGCAGGAAAAACAGGACTTTCTTCAGCTTGCTGCCGACAACAACTACGTCCTTTACTTTGAGCACGATCCTGTTCACGAATGTTGCACGGTGAAGCATACCGACAAGGGTGTGCGTGTAGACAGGACGTTTGCACTTTCCGAACTATAGAAATCCATGAAAGACATTGGTCTCGTCTTGTCCGGTGGTGGTGCGCGGGGTGTCGCTCACATTGGCGTCATCCAGGCTTTGGAAGAGTTTGGCATTTTTGCGACGCGGCTATCGGGAACCAGTGCCGGTTCTATCGTCGGGGCACTGTACGCCAACGGAATTCCACCCACAGAGATGCTCCGTATCGTCACGCAAGTTTCCATCTTTAATTCTCTTCGCCCGTCATTGGCGCCGGGGGGTCTGCTTCGTATGGATGGACTTCGGCAATTGTTAAAGACGCATTTGCCTGACGATTTCTCCAAGCTGAAAAAACCGATGACTATTGCTGCGGTTGAGTTGAAGCTCGGTCAGGTCAATTACTTCGATACGGGCGAACTGGTTCCGGCCATTCTGTCTTCATGCAGTATTCCCGGCGTATTCAGTCCGATGCCTTACAAGGGCGCACTCTATGTCGATGGGGGTGTGCTCGACAATCTGCCAGCGGCCGCCATTCATAAACAATGCGACGTGCTGATCGGCTCCCATTGCAACAAGGTCACTCCCTTATTTGATGTCACCAACATGAAAGTCGTTATTGAACGGAGTCTGTTGATGGCCATCGGTGCCAACACCTTGCATAGCAAAAACCTGTGCGATATAGTTATTGAACCTGCCGGGTTGGACAAATTCAGCGCTTTTGATATTGGGAAAGCCAAAGAGATTTTTGACCTTGGCTATAAATTCACGAAGGAGAACCTCAAGCGTTCACAGATAGAAAAGATATTGGGCTAAATGGCAAATGAACTGACATTCCAGGAAGAGATCGCAAGGGGTATACCCGATGAATTGCCAGAGCCGCAGCCCTACGATCCGTCGGTGAGCCATGCACCCCGGAGGAAGGACATCCTTTCCGAAGCCGACAAGCAACTAGCGCTGCGCAACGCCTTGCGCTATTTCCATCCCCGCCACCATGCTGTGCTGGCACCGGAGTTCTACCAAGAGCTGTTGACGTATGGACGTATCTATATGTACCGGTTCCGGCCTACTTATGCGATGTATGCGCGGCCGATCGGTGAATACCCACATCGATCGCAGCAGGCAGCAGCCATCATGCTCATGATCCAGAACAATCTGGACCCCGCTGTTGCGCAACATCCGCACGAACTCATTACCTACGGTGGCAATGGCGCCGTATTCCAAAACTGGGCACAGTATCGGTTAACGATGAAGTACCTCGCTTCGATGACCGACTTGCAAACGCTGCACATGTACTCCGGCCACCCGATGGGACTGTTTCCTTCTTCGAAAGGAGCACCGCGTGTGGTGGTCACCAACGGGATGATGATTCCGAATTACTCGAAGCCGGATGACTGGGAGCGATTCAATGCGATGGGTGTTACGCAATATGGGCAGATGACCGCAGGGTCTTACATGTATATTGGTCCGCAAGGCATCGTGCATGGCACCAACATTACCTTGTTGAACGCTGGGCGAAAGATTTCACGCAGGGGTGAAGGCCTTGAGGGAAAGTTGTTTCTCTCCAGCGGTCTCGGTGGCATGAGTGGGGCTCAGCCGAAAGCAGGGAAGATTGCAGGGTGTATCTCCGTGATTGCAGAAGTGAATCCGAAGGCTGCGCATAAACGCCATGAGCAGGGGTGGGTCGACGAACTCACCGATAATATGGACGAGCTGGTCAAGCGTGTAGCTGTAGCCCGTAAGAATCGCGAAGCCGTTTCGATCGCTTATCTGGGGAACATTGTCGACGTGTGGGAGCGATTTGCCTTTGAGGAAATTCATGTCGATCTGGGTTCCGATCAAACCTCTTTGCATAATCCATGGTCCGGCGGCTATTATCCGGTATCGCTTTCCTTTGAAGAGGCCAACAAGAAGATGGTCAAGGACCCCGAAGGTTTCCGACAGGATGTACAGGATTCCTTGCGGCGGCAAGTGATCGCCATCCATCATCATACGGCACGAGGTACCTATTTCTTTGATTATGGCAATGCGTTTCTGTTGGAAGCATCGAAGGCAGGCGCCGATGTGATGAGTGACGACGGGCGCACATTCAAGTTTCCTTCCTACGTTCAGGACATCATGGGACCGATGTGCTTCGACTACGGCTTTGGTCCCTTCCGGTGGGTGTGTACATCCGGCAATCCGGAAGATCTTGATGTCACAGACGAGTTGGCCGGCGCGGTGATTGAAGAGCTATTGAAAAGCGCTTCAGAAGAAATCAAATCACAACTGAAGGATAATCTGGGCTGGATACGAGCAGCGAAAGAGAATAAACTCGTTGTGGGATCGCAGGCACGCATTCTTTATGCTGATGCTGTCGGGCGGACACGGATTGCTGAGGCTTTCAACCATGCCATTCGCGAAGGCAGGATAGGACCTGTCGTGCTGGGCCGCGATCATCATGATGTATCTGGTACCGATAGCCCATACCGGGAGACCTCCAACATTTATGACGGTTCGCAGTTCACGGCCGACATGGCCATTCACAATGTGATCGGAGACTCCTTCCGTGGCGCCACCTGGGTATCGATACACAACGGCGGTGGTGTGGGATGGGGCGAGGTTATCAACGGCGGCTTTGGTATGCTGCTCGATGGAACTGCGGATACCGACCGCAAGATCAGGAGCATGCTCTCCTTCGATGTGAATAATGGTATAGCCCGTCGTGCGTGGGCACGCAACAGTGGCGCCATGACTACAGCAGCACGCGCCCAGGAGGTAGCTGATGATCTTCAGATTACCATGCCTTTTCAAGCGGACGATCATCTGATCAAAGACTTGTTTAAGTAGACTCCGTCAAACACTTCGTCGATGCTTCGACCACTCTATTTTCTCTTGTTCAAGATCTTTGGCTGGAAGATCAATGGTCAGCTCCCCGAGGGATATCCCAAGTACATCATCGCCGTAGCGCCGCATACCAGCAACTGGGATTTCCCCGTTGGCCTGGCCGCGCGAAGTTTACTCCGCATTAAGAATGCACAGTTCCTCGGCAAGAGCCAGCTGTTCAAGCCTCCCTTTGGTTGGTTCTTCCGCATGCTCGGCGGTCATCCGGTTGACCGTGCCAGTAATCATGATATGGTCGATCAGGTTGTGAAAATCTTTTCGAAGCATGAGAAATTCATTCTAGCCCTTGCCCCCGAAGGTACCCGTAAGAAAGTCGCCAAATTGCGCACAGGATTTTACTACATCGCAAAAGGTGCCAAGGTGCCCATCGTGCCCGTGGGTTTTGATTTCAGGAGGAAAGAGATCGTGGTGGGGACCCTGCTGATGCCGGGCGACAATATGGAGCGGGACATGGAAACCATCCTCGGATTTTATCGTACCATTCAGGGCAAGAACCCCGAATGGGGACTTGGCTGAATTTTGTAAATTTGGCTGTTACAACGGCTCATTTTTCCGTATTTAAACCAAACTCAACCATTTTTTATGAATAAACTCAAAATTTTCATGGTCGCGCTTCTCCTGGGAGCAGGCGTTAGTTCGGCATTCGCGCAGGCATCGGTGTCGCTGGGTATCAAAGGCGGTCTGAACTTTGCCAACGTGAATACCACCTCGATAGGCGCCGCCTACAACAGCCGCACCGGCTACCACGCAGGGGCTTTTTTGAATGTCAAGTTTACTAAACTCGCCATCCAGCCTGAGGTCATCTATTCCGTACAGGGCGCTGACGCAGCAGCCGGCAACCTTGAGTTGGGCTATGTCAACATTCCCATCTTGCTAAAATTCTATCTTATCGGCGGACTAAACCTCCAGGCCGGCCCTCAGTTTGGATTTCTGACCAGCGCTACAAGCGGTGGCACAGATATCAAGAGCTTCGTGGAGTCTTCAGATACGAGCGTAGCCCTTGGAGCAGGATTTGATATCAGCAAGTTCGTTATCGATGCACGCTACAATCTGGGTCTCAGTGACGTTGACAAAGCAACGACGGAAGCCAAGAACCAGGTGTTCCAGCTCAGCGTTGGCTTCAAACTGTTCAAGTTCGGAAATTAGTTCACAGACATTTCATATCGAAAAGCCGCCGGGGATTCCCGGCGGCTTTTTGTTTGCGTAAATTTGCCCGATGGACCGCTACCCGGAAGTTCTGGATTACCTGTATCAGGCACTGCCCATGTACCAGCGCGTGGGGGCGGCGGCTTACAAGGCTAATCTTGACAACACTCTTGCACTCTGTAGGGCGCTGGGTAACCCTGAGCGCGCCTTTCACTCCGTTCATGTAGCAGGCACCAACGGCAAGGGAAGTACCTCGCACATGATCGCAGCTGTGCTCCAGGCCGCGGGATACAACACGGGGTTATATACGTCTCCTCATCTGAAAGAATTCACCGAGCGTATCCGCATCAACGGGAGGGAGATTGAAAAGGACTTTGTCGTGGATTTTGTAGATCGGATGGGACCAACCCTTGATGTATTGCAACCGTCCTTTTTTGAGATGACAGTGGGCATGGCCTTCGACTACTTTGCTCGCCAGAAGGTGGATATTGCCGTGATTGAAGTGGGGCTGGGAGGAAGGCTTGATTCCACCAACGTGATCACGCCGGAATTATCTGTCATTACCAACATCAGCTGGGATCACATGGCTTTGCTGGGTAGCACCCTGCCCAAGATCGCCTTCGAAAAAGCCGGCATCATCAAGGAAGGCGTGCCGGTCGTTGTGAGTGAACGTCAGGAGGAAGTGGAAGATGTCTTCGTCACCCGTGCCGCGCACCTCCATGCACCGCTGGTGTTCGCCTCCGACATCATCCAGCTTCATCAGGGCTCCGGTGGGTATGACGTATACCAGCACGGATCGCTGTGGCTCGAGGGACTTGTGCCAGGATTGAAAGGAAACTACCAGCAAAAGAATGTGCCGGGCGTACTCGCAGCGATACTCGCATTGAAAGAACGGGGGTATGCCATTGACGATACCGCCGTTTACCGTGGCATCCGGGACGTCACCGGGTTAACGGGGCTGAAAGGCCGTTGGCAAGTACTCCGCGAGCGTCCCCTGACGATTTGCGATACCGGTCACAACACCGCGGGCATTCGGGAGGTCGTTAGTCAGTTGCAGCAAACACCCCATCAAAAACTTCATATGGTGATGGGCATGGTAAACGACAAGGACATCACCGACGTATTGAAACTTTTACCCACGGATGCTGTTTACTATTTCTGTCAGGCTAACATACCTCGTGCGCTCGACGCCGACTTGCTGGCCCGCGAGGCTGCATCGGTGGGATTGAGAGGCATTGTTGTACGGGATGTAAACTCGGCCGTGAAACGTGCGACGGAAAGTGCAGGTGCCGATGATCTGATATTCATTGGCGGCAGTACCTTTGTCGTTGCCGAAGTCGAAGAACTATGATGAAGTTGTTGACAGCCATTCTTACTTTCTTCGCCTTGGCAGCCCAGGGGCAAGAGGTGCGTGTGAAAGGTGTTGTGACAACATCCTCCGAGCAGCAACTAGCATCGGCCAACGTCCGGTTTGTGGGAACGAAGTTCGCCGCGGCCACCGACAAGGAGGGAGTGTTTGTGTTCAACGTGCCGCGCGGCACGTATGAGCTGGAAATCAGTTTTACGGGATATGCTACCCTTTCACGTGTCCTCCATGTAGCATCAGATACCTTGTTTCGTTTTGAGATGACCCCTCATATTGAGCAATTGGATGAGGTTGTTATTTCGACAACACGCTTTAAGCAATCGGATCAGTTGCAGACCACGCGGATGAGTTCGGTGACGCTCACCGGCTCAGAGATCAATGCCATACCGGTCCTGGGTGGCGAAGCGGATCTGTTGAAGACTATACAGCTGCTTCCCGGCGTTTCCAAAGGCGTTGAAGGCAGCACGGATATTTTTGTGCGCGGTGGCGCTGCCGATCAGAACCTCGTGTTGCTGGACGGGGCACCTGTCTACAATACCGGTCACCTCTTCGGATTCCTTTCGGTGTTCAACCCCGACGTACTCTCCAGCGTGGAGTCGATGAACGGTGCCTTTCCGGCGGAGTATGGCGGAAGACTGTCCTCCATCCTGGACGTTCACTCCAAGAGTGCTTTTGCCGACAGAACCCACGTGAAGGGAAACATCGGTGTACTGGCTACGCGACTGATGGTCGAGCAGCCCATCATCAGGGATAAACTCAGCGTATCTGTCGCGGGCCGACGGACTTATGTTGACCAGGTGGTGCGCCTCCTGGGGCAGGAGCTGCCGTATCATTTTTATGACCTCAATGCGAAGATAGCCTATCGGCCTACGCCCAACGACGAGATTGAATTCACTCATTACTCCGGCGATGACGTCCTCAACTTTATCCCCGGAGCATCGACATCGCGGCGCCTTCAGAATACAAACAGCAATTTTACCATCGGCAATTCCACACAAACCCTGCGATGGAACAAAGCACTGAACAGTCAGTGGCAGTCGTCGATGATGTTTTACCGGTCAGGCTTTCACTATACCATCGACAATACCTACGAGGATAGCAGGCTCTTCACAAGCTCTGATATCCTTGACCTCGGCGGCAAGTGGATCATATCAACAGACTCACTGAGCGGACTCTCTTTCAAAGCAGGTGTCGATCTCGTCAAGCATCGTGTAAGCCCCAATGTCATCACCACCAGTGGCGAAATTGCCAGTCTGCTGGAGAGCAGCACGACGCAAGCGCAGTCTGCCTGGGAGGGAAGCGCTTTCTCGCAAGTCGATGGCAACTGGCGTGCGCAGTGGCGGTGGAGTGTCGGGCTGCGCGTTTCTTCTGCGTTTGTCAAGAACAAAACATACGTCAATCCCGAGCCACGACTGTCGTTGCGCTATGCTGTGAATGACCTTACTACGATCAAGGCCAGCTATTCACGGATGTCGCAGTATCTGCACCGGGTGTCCAGCGCGGCGGTGGCGTTTCCTACCGACATCTGGTATCCCGTCACTGATTCCATTCAGCCCCAGACGGCAAACCAATGGTCCATCGCGTTTCAACGGATGCTGCCCAAGGCCAACCTGTTTGTCAGTGTGGAAGGATACTACAAGACCATGGACAATCTGATTGGCTATCGTGAAGGCACCAACCTGTTTGTGAACCGCGACTTTGAGGCGCAGCTGATACAGGGGCAAGGGCGTTCCTATGGCGCTGAGTTATTGGTGAAGAAAGAAGCGGGTAAGCTCACAGGGTGGATCAGCTATACGTTATCATGGTCGGAGCGTCAGTTTGATCAGGTCAACAGCGGTGCGTGGTTCTACGCACGGTATGACCGCAGGCATAACATAGCGGTTGTCACCAACTATCAGTTCGCCCGACGCTGGTCATTCTCAGCCGTATGGGAATTCATTTCCGGTTCGCGTTTTACACCCGTCATCGGGCAGTATGCTGTACCCGCGCCGTCATTGCTGGGTGTCAGTCTCATTCCGGTATATGCTCCCATCAATTCCGTCAAGCTTGCCGACACACACCGTCTTGATCTCGGCGTGAAGTTCAAGCCTTCGCGCATCGGCAAGCGCTTCCAGGGTGAGTGGTTTGCAGGCGTATACAATGTTTACAACCGTGCCACACCGGTAGCCATTGCCATTATGCCCAACGGTGATGGCACCTTCCGGTATGAGCAGCCCGGTGTCTTCGGTTTTCTTCCGTTCATCAGTTATGGATTTACATTCTAAAGTATGAAAAGGATCACTGCACCATTGTTGATCATAATCGTTGCCACCCTCGCCGGTTGCATCCCCGATCCTTTGGCTGTGGATGATATCCCCACGCTGCAGCCCAGGCTGGTCATATCATCGCAGGTTGTTGCGGGGCAAGGACTTGGTGTGCTGGTAACCCGAAGCATTGGTGCCCTGGATGCCGGCAGAGGCTCGGAGCTGGAGCCATTACTGAGAGAGATCGCTGTTGATGATGCCGTTGTTACGCTGGAGTACGACGGACAGGCCGACACACTCATTCACCAGGATTACGGTGTGTACGCGGGAACGCAGAACATCGAAGCGGGGAAGACATACGTGCTTCATGTAGTAAGCCCTACCTGGGGAGCGGTAATGGCAACTGCTGTGGCACCACAAGCTGTACCTTTTGAATCGGTCTCAGCAGAACTCTACAAGACAGGCTATGACTCACTCGCCAGTGTCAAGTACGCCATTGTGGATCCACCCGAAAAAAACTGGTATATGGTCAACGTGCAGAAAGTTTCTGCCACAACAGAAATCGACCGCTATCTGAACCCACGGGTGTTTACCCATCTGGTGCGTGATGATGCCTTCAATGGTAAACCTTATGAGGAACAGTTCAACGTGATTTTTCAGAACTACTCCCTTGGCGACTCCGTGCTGGTGTCGATGTCCAGCATCAGTGAGGAGTATTTCAATTATTTGTCTTTGCGCAACGACAGTCGGTACAGTCTGGCTGGCTTTGCATCGGAACCTTTGAATCTTCCTACCAATGTGCAGGGAGGTTACGGCTATTTCAACCTTCACATTCCCGACCCAAGGATATTTGTATTGGAGTAATCCAGCCCGCCGACTGTAGAATATTCCCATTTTGGTAAACGGAAATTGAAGTACTTTGCCGTAAAGGAAGAACCTTTATGAAATATCTTATAAGCCTTGTCCTGGTCATTGTTCTCATTCCATTGACCAGTCCTGCTCAGAAATCTGCGGATGTCTATGTGGATAAGGCTGGCGTCATGCGGTGGGGTAACACCAAGGAAGAAGTCAAAGGCTTTGGCGTTAACTACACCGCCATGTTCGCTCATGCTTACCGCACGGCCAAGCGGTTGAATATTCCCATCGAGAAAGCCATTGATGACGATGTGTATCACTTTACCCGGTTGGGCTTCGATCTCTTCCGGGTGCACGTGTGGGACACACAGATCAGTGACACGGTTGGTAATTTGTTAAAGAATGAGAACCTCCGCCTGTTTGACTACACGGTGGCCAAAATGAAGGAGCGGGGATTCCGTTTCATCATTACGCCCATAGCCTTCTGGGGCAACGGCTGGCCCGAGCCCGACGACAAGACGCCCGGCTTCTCCGCGAAATATGGAAAGGACGCCTGTCTCACCAACCCCGATGCCATTCTCGCACAACAACGTTACCTCGCGCAATTTCTCGATCATGTCAACCAGTATACCGGCCTGGCTTATAAAGCCGACCCTTCCGTGATTGGATTTGAAATCAGCAACGAGCCCCACCATCAGGAGAGTGCAGAGAAAGTGACAGCCTTCATCAAAGGCATGGTGAAGTCGATGCACGGTACGGGTTGCAAGAAGCCCATCTTCTACAACGTCAGTCCCAGCATTCACCTCGCCGATGCCTACGCCGCAGCGGGC
>CAYMPU010000164.1:0-4169 GCA_964392375.1 uncultured Ohtaekwangia sp.
TCATCAAGATCATCGAGCTGGTGTATGCTGATGGTCACATCTCCGAGCGCCAGGAGAATCTGATCTTCTACATCGGCGAGGCGCTGAAGATACCCATGAAGGATATCCAGGCCATGCGGACGTTTGTCCAGGGCCAGGATAGCGATGAGTTGAATTCAAAAAACATCCTGATTATCGATGAAGGATCAGGAGAAGGAGACACCAAGCATTTAGGCCCAAGGATCACTTCCAAGAATCTTACCGGACTTATCGCGGTGTTGCGCCTTGCTGACATCGAGACGTATTTTGTCAAGTACCTGGGAATTACTTCACTGTACATCAATAGCCAGCCTTTCAAGAGCCGCAAAGTGGAGGTATTTCCCACAGGCTCTACCTTCCGCGGCAGCAAGATTGATACGATTTACTACAGTGATATTGTCGGGAAGTTCCTGCAGGAGGAGTCGGGTTCGGAGATCAGTTTTGTGGCCGAGCATATATTCTATCACTTCAAGAGTGGCAGGGCGGGCTTGCAGAATGTTACCGTTACGGAGAAAGGGGGGAAGCTCATCGGGCTGATGGGCGGTTCTGGTTCAGGGAAATCGACGATGTTGAATGTGCTCAATGGCTCTGAGCGTCCTTCCAGCGGTCGCGTGCTGATCAACGGCATTGACATTCATGAGAACCCGACGAAAGTTGAAGGCATCGTGGGATTTATACCTCAGGATGACCTTCTGATGGACGATCTTACGGTATTCGAGAACCTGTACTATGCGGCGCGCCTTTGTTTCGGTCACTTTACCGAAGAGCAGACCGTGGAGCGTGTCAATAAAGTGCTGATCAGCCTGGGATTGTCAGAGATCCGCAACCTGAAAGTGGGCTCTCCCTTACAGAAGACCATCAGCGGTGGCCAGAGGAAGCGTGTCAATATCGGACTTGAGCTTCTACGCGAACCCAACATTCTCTTTGTCGACGAACCAACGTCTGGGTTGTCGTCGCGCGACTCCGAAAACATCATGGACCTGTTGAAGGAACTTTCGTTGCGTGGCAAGATGATCTTTGTGGTCATTCACCAACCTTCGTCAGACATCTATAAAATGTTTGATACGCTCATCATCCTCGATGTGGGAGGATTCCAGATCTATTATGGGAATCCGGTTGAGGCGGTCACGTATTTTCAGGATATCATCAACGCGGCCACCAAAACACCGGGGGCTTGTCCCGAGTGCGGGAACATCAACCCTGAGCAGGTATTTAATATCATTGAAACGCGCGTAGTCAATGAGTTCGGCCGGTTCACCAACACACGCAAGATTTCACCGGGCCAATGGTACCAGTATTTCAAGCAGCGGATCAAGATCCCCCGCATTGAGGAGGTGAAAACACCGTTGCCGGTTACCCAGAAGATTCCGAATGGTTTTGTCCAGTTGCTTGTGTTTGCCAAGCGTGATCTTTTGTCAAAGCTGGCGAATAAGCAGTATCTGGTTGTCAACCTGTCGTTGTCGCCATTGCTGGCTTTGTTCATGGCCTTCTTTGTGAAGTATTTTGAGATTGGCGAAACCGCTACGGGAGATTACGACTTTTACAAGAACAGCAATATCCCGGTCTACTTCTTCATGAGTGTGGTGGTTGCTCTGTTTGTCGGCTTGATCGTTAGTGCCGAGGAGATCTTCAGAGACCGTAAAATCCGCAAACGCGAGTCTTTCCTTCACTTGAGCAACAGCAGTTATCTGATCTCCAAATTGGTGATTTTGTTTAGCCTTTCGGCGATTCAAACGCTTTCGTTTATTGTGGTGGGTAATCTTATTCTGGAAATTCCGCTTTCGGAAATACGGTATTGGCTGATCTTGTTTTCGTGCTCGTGTTTTGCCAATGTATTGGGCCTTAATATCTCGTCGGCATTTGATTCGGCGGTGACCATATACATCCTTATCCCCGTACTGGTCATCCCCCAGCTCCTGATGAGCGGTGTGGTTATTCCTTTCGATAAGTTCAACCCGCAGGTAGGGAAGCCCAGCAGTATTCCCCTTATGGGGGAAGTCATGGCTTCACGATGGGCGTATGAGGCGTTTATGGTGACACAGTTCAAGGACAACCCCTACGAGAAGATGTTTTTTTCATTCGATCAGCAGCGCATGAATTCGCGCAACAAAACGCTCTATTTGATATCACCGTTGGAGACCAAGATTTCTGAGTTGGTAAAATGGCGGAGTCATTGGCGTGACCAAAACCATGCGGGAGTCAAGAATGCATTGCGTACGCTGAAGACGGAAGTGGGATTTGAGATGAGCCAGGTCGCAAGGAACCGAATGGCTTTACTGGAAAAACTGGAAGTAGGTAAGTTTGATTCCCTTGCGTTGGAGGAAACCCGTGCATTTCTAAAGCAGCTGCGTGCCTACTACGGACGTGCGGAAGAGAAGGCGAGGATGAAACGGGATTCCATTTACCGGGCACTTACGCCTACGAACAAGGATTCGCTACGAATGGACCAGATGAGGCATCGATACACCAATGAGTCGGTTGGGGAATGGGTTGAAAACCGGCTTACCGAAAACCGGTATATTGAGTACGATGGACGCGTGATTCAGAAATATGGCGCCATCTACTTCGAGGATAACAGGCCCGCACACCCGCTTGATTTCAGCGCTAATTTCTTTGTTCCCACCAAGCACTTCCTGGGGCGATATTATGATACGTTGTACTTTAATGTTACCATTATCTGGATCATGACGGTGATTTTGTTCATCACCTTGTACTTTGACCTGCTCAAGCGGCTGGTCCATGCCCTCGAGAATCGCCGAAAATACAGAAGAAGAAATATTTCATAATCTAAATCAATAACCCATGAACCTACAATTGAATGTGCGCAAAATTGCCTTACTGATTTCTCTGGCTGCTATGATCGGAGCTTGTTCCGGAAAAAAGGAGTCGACTGAAGCTGCGGCAGAAAGCGAACCGACCAACTGGCAAGCCATGGATGACTATCACATGATCATGGCCGAATCGTATCACCCTTTGAAAGACTCAGCCAATCTGGAGCCTGCCAAGGCCAATGCCCAACTCCTTGCCGCTGAGGCTGAGAAATGGGCAGAGACTGATTTGCCCGAGCGCGTCAATAATGATGAGATGAAGGCCAAGATTGAGAGTATCAAAACCAACAGTCGCGCGTTTGCTGACAAAGTCCTCGCCGGCGCACCGGATGAAGAATTGGCCGCCGCACTTAAAGCCCTTCACGAGGAGTACCACCATGTAATGGAAGCCTGGGAAGGCGGACATTCGGAACATCACTAGCCGAACATCTCGGCTGTTGCCATGCTGAAAGTTGCCTGGAGCGAGGCGTATGTGCTGCCGTTGCCTCCAAATCACCGGTTTCCGATGAGTAAGTACGAGGTGTTGCCACAGCAGCTGTTGCACGAGGGTACCCTTCGTGATGAGAATTTCTTTCAGCCAGATCCTCTGGACGATGAAGCAATCCTCCGCGTACATGAACGTGACTATTGGCAAAGGCTTAGTTCATTATCATTGACGGATCGCGAAGTAAGGCGTACTGGTTTTCCGTTGAACGAGGCGCTGGTTCGACGGGAGATAATCATCGCCAACGGGACGCTACAGTGTGCACGCTATGCCCTTCAGTATGGTGTAGCCATGAACATCGCCGGGGGAACCCACCACGCCTTTACGAATAGGGGGGAAGGATTTTGTTTGCTCAATGACATTGCTATTGCCGCGCAGGACTTGCTGGCTAACCGGTTGGCCAACAAGATACTGGTGGTTGACCTCGACGTTCATCAGGGAAATGGAACTGCCCAGATCTTCCGCGACGACCCCCGGGTTTTTACGTTCAGTATGCACGGAGCCAACAATTATCCTTTGGTCAAAGAGACCTCCGATCTGGACATCGGGTTGGCCGACCATACAACGGATCGCTTCTACCTTAGCACGCTGGATCACAACCTCAGGAATTTGCTCGAAGAAGTTAAGCCGGATTTCATCTTTTTTCAATCAGGGGTAGACATCCTGGATACGGACAAGTTGGGGCGCCTGGCTGTAACCCGCGCGGGGTGCCGCGAGCGAGATAGAATGGTGTTGTCGCTCGCCAGGCAAAACAAGATGCCGATTGTGGCCACCATGGGAGGTGGTTACTCATACGATTTTAGGGACATCATTGAAGCGCACGCCAATACCTACAGGCT